>JAKBMG010000131.1 GCA_021831685.1 Bacteroidota bacterium
TTGGCTATATAATTCATCTTGTAACCTCATTATTTCTCGGTTACAATTTATAAGAATTTATTACTATTTCCTAATATATCAACTTGTCCTTGTACCATTACCCCTCCGCCCTTATTCCTTCATTCCGCTCCTTGTCCCGTTTGCGGGACAATCGCTTCATTCAGTCATAACGGCTATCAATAAATCATAACATTAGCGTCCCTTGAATGCAGCTATGTCACGTTAGTTTACCCCGATGACTATCGGGGCTCCATACCTGCTGGATATAGATAATCCGAAATCCAACATCAAAACAACTTAGAAAAAATAAAACGTCGGGAAACGGAGTAAAGGCAAAAACAAGATACCATGTTTTTTCATATTCGCTCCGCTCCGCTTCGCTGAATGAAGGTATCCGGCATTTCTTTTCGCCTTTACATTCCGTCCCCCGCCGTTAGAGCATTCACCAAGTTGTTTTGCTGCATGTTTTCTTATTGCGGGACAAAGCGCCCTGCTAATCTAAAACTAAATCGTGAGGTTAATAATGGAACAAGAAGAAAAGCGAACTAATCAGCAACAACAATCCAAAGAGATTCCTTCGCATAATTGTAAAAGGAATCTTAGAATTATTTCTCAGACACATTCTGTAAACCTGCCTACCGGTCAGGCAGGTTCATTTCATAATATTGTTATTGCTCAAAAAACAAAGTGCACAATTTGCGGAAAGATATTTGAAGAATCAGATCCGGATGGAATTATTAGTTACTGATAGCCATAATAAAATTATTTATAAAATCATTGAACATCAGAAACAAAATTCTTAAGTTGAAGTATGCAAAAAGTTCAAAGCCAAATAAAAACAACAAATTATCTGATGAATACATCTTTAAGTTTTAGTGGTATGGCAGCCCTGAACTTTCTTAAAGACGAGTTCATAATTATTGTATTGGCTGAGTCCATACAAACTCCATACAACAAAAACCAAAAGTCATCGGGAATTAAAGAAGGGATAAAAACAAAAAAGCTTGAATATGCTCTATATTCAAGCTTTTCGAAGCTGCCTCACCAGGTCTCGAACCTGGACTCTTCTGATCCAGAGTCAGACGTGTTGCCAATTACACCATGAGGCAAACATTGTAAAATTACAGCTCATTAATTTAATTTCAAAATTATATCAGTATATTTAGCTCAAATAATTCTATATTTCGCTTTAAGTTTGCTAAGCGTATTTTTGAATAAATATTTATCGATCAGAGAATTATTATCTTTTAATTTTAATGAGTAAAAGAAATACAATACTATTTTTTATTTGGCTTCTGCTTTTCATTCCAAAAGGAAGAACAATTGCACAAGGATATTTGTATCAATCATCAATCGGAAATTTTAAGAATGCTACGTCCTTTTCAATAACTTCAGGGGGAATTTTTTATGTTACAGATGCCAGCACAGATGAAATTTACAAAATTGATACACTTGGAAATGTTTTAAAAGATGCCGGTGGTTATGGCTGGGATAGCGGTTTGTTTGATAACCCATCTGATGTTTTTGCCACTCCCCTTTCGGTTTATGTATGCGATAAGAATAATAACAGGGTTGAGAGGTTTGATAAGGATTTGAATTTTGTTTCACAGCTTTATACACACGATAACGAAGATAAAAGTATGCGATTTGGTTATCCGCTCGGTTGTTCTGTATCGCAGCAAGGCGATTTGTATATCCTTGATTCGGAAAATAAGCGATTAATTAAGTTCGACTTATTCGGAAATTATATACAAAATTTTGGAGGATATGATGCCGGTAATTATTCTCTTACTGATCCATTAAGTTTAGCAGTAGCACCAAATGGGAATATTTTTGTGGTTGATAAAAAAAGAATCGTTGTTTTTGACCAATACGGCAATGGGCTTAGCCTTCTAAATGAGGATAATAATTTCAAAAGCATTAGGATAATTTTTGAAAATCTTACAATCAATTCTCGGACAGCGGTTTATTATTCAAATTTAAGTTCGCCTAATTTATCGCTTACAAAAATTGATTTTAGCGGGAACGATGAAGTGAAAGAAATAGTAAGCAGTCTAATTTTTAATGATAAACTCTACATTCTCACTTCAAGTAAAATTTTTGTATACCAAAAGCCGCAATGATTCTATCTAATTCAAAAACTTCAAAACGGATAATTAGGACAATCTTATTCATTTTAATTTTTATATGGTGCTTCGGATTCTTGAGTCCAATTTTCTATAGCTTGAACCACTTTGCCGTAATAACTTATCCTTTTACAAAAAAAATTTATTCTATTGTTTGCCACCAAATTGACAAAAAATCTTTCACTATTAACGGTGAAAAACTTTTAGTTTGTGCGCGCTGCACTGGGATTTATTTGGGTGCATTTTCTGCTTCATTTATATCTATCTTCTATTTTCCCGATGAAATTAAGGGAATAGAATTATTTCTTATTTCTTTAATATTTATACTAACTGATGTTCTTTTAACCACTGCGGGGGTTTATCATTATTCAAAATATTTAGCAATGGCGACAGGATTATTTTTTGGTTCTGTTTCATTTGTTTATATTTTGAATGTTGTTGAAAATAATTTGCTTATAAGGAAAAATGGAAACTAAAAAAATTCTACCGTCAGTAGTATGCGGATTTGGAGCTGCGGTTTTAACGACCGTACCCGGCATAAAAAATATCGGATGCTGCTTAATAGTCCCCGTTGGCGCTTTTATGTCGCTTTTTTTGGATAATAAAATAAATAAGCCCCTTCCTCCGATTGACTTTAAAAAGGCTATAGCTTTCGGTATACTTACCGGAATATTTGCAGCTTTTTTCTCGACTTTTTTTGATGTGCTGATTACTTTTATTTCCCACACAAATGATTACATTGATGCTTTACCGCAGACTGAATCTCTTATGAATAGCTATAAATTAACTGGACCATTGTTTGACCAAACAATTTCAATGCTTCGCTCGATGGCAAAACAAATACAGGTGAATGGATTTTCGCCGCTCTATACTTTTATGATTTTTGTAACAAATATTATTATTGACCTAATATTTGGAATTTTGGGCGGCTTACTTGGTATGTCTTACTTAAATAAACGGAATCAACCTTAAAACTTTTTTTATAAAATGATTACTGCAATTATCTTTTTTGTTCACTTCCTATTTACTTTAATAATCTTTACAAAAAAATGGCAGGAAGAAAATTTGTCTGATGCGTTTATAAATATTGGTTTAATCGGACTTTTGTTTACAGTTGGCTGGTCAATATCCGGTATTATTGCAAAATTATTGATGTCGCAGAAAGGCTTAGGGATTATGTTCGACCGCGATACTTTTTCGCTTACAATTCTATCCGTAATCGAGTTCTTTTTTTACAGGATGTATTACAAAGATATTTTTAGCGAAGCCGGTACGGAAAAACAATAACGGCAACTTGCGGTACCTGTTTTTGAGACTGGTCTAATGATTCAAACCTCCATTGTCTCAAAGAATTTATAGCTGAATTCTCAAGGCGAGTATCTGCTTTTATTAAAGGGATTATCGTTCCGACAGTACCGTCCGGAAGTATGGTAAATTTAAGGCGAATGTCAATTTCCTTATTCACTCCTTCTGGATAAGCTGGAATATTATAGCTATAAATTTTCCTTTGCCCTTTCCCCCCCCAATCAATATCATAGCCAAAGCTACCGTTGCCTCCGGTTTTATTTCCCATACCTAATGAATTAAAATCTGAATTAGGATTTATTTTGTCGTTATTTTTGTCGCTTTTACCTTTTTGATCTTTTTTATCGGACTCGGAGATCAAATCCTGGTTGGATAAATTTTTAGCGTCGGGTATTATTGTGGATTTAAGATCTTCGGTTTTATTTTTTGAATCGCTTTGAGAGGCTTGCTGAATTTGCTGATCGTTGCTGTTTACCTGGTCGCCAATTGCTCCGGAAGAACCGGGCAAGCCCGACTGCCCAAAGGATAATTCGACATATTTCTCAGGCGGATAAGTAACTGATAGTTTTATCGTGAGCAATAACGCTATGATAATAATATGCGCAAATATTGAAGCAGATACCGAAATATTTTTTACTGAATTATAGACCATATTAAAATATCTTATTTAATGCTATTTATATTTTGTTAAAAATCTTTTTGCATCAGCTGCCGATTTGAAGCCTCCGACCATGACACGATACCAAATACCGCGTCCGGAAAGATCAACTTTTTCTAAAGTCGCAGTTAAACCTTTTCTCTTAAACTGCTCTATTTCTTTTATCGCACTAGTTTTTGATTTCCAAGAAGAAACTTGAATAGAATAATTACCTGCTAATGAAACAATATTATCTTTTAACTTGTCTTGCTTTTTTACCGCTGATGTTGTTTGATCAGAATTAACATTTTGTTTTGATGAATTAAGAAGTGTTGACAAACTATTCTTATCCGGCTTGGACTGAGAACTTATATGAGCTTGTTGGTTGTTTAATGCCTCAGGATCAATACCTTGACTTGCCAAACCGGGTGGTAAATTTTTTTTTGAGTAAGGATAATTCACAGGCACTTGATAATCTCGTTTAATAATTACAGGATGAGAATATATTCTTTCGGAAGTTGTAACATTTTTGTTACTTTTCAAAATTGAGATAAAATTGAATTTATTTAGCAAGGCAAACAAAAGGGAACCTACAAATAGAATAACGGTAAGTGCAACAATAAATACTACCGAAGATCTTTTTATTACTTTCTGATCTTTATCTTGGGTAATTTTAGACCGTTCATTTTGAGGAAATAAATCTGAATCCGGTGGGGCCTGAGTATCTTTTTCGTTTTTTAATACTTCACCTTTTTTCGAAGAATTATCTTTGTCAATTCCACCGGGCAATTCATTTTTATGAATTTTTTCATTATTAAGATTACTAAGTTTATTATCTTTTTTAATTTCTAAATTATTTTGATAAGTCATTTCCGGATTTGTATTACCAAAATTCCAAGAGAGATTGAGTTCAGATTGTGTTATTCCCATTCCGGCAGGTGGTTCATTTAATTCAGAAGTAATAGATTTTATAGGATGGAAATCGTTTAATTCTTCTTGAATCCTTTCTTCAATTCCATTTGAAACACTATCATCATCATTTATCTTTTTATTTCCTGAAAAATCATCTAACAAACCACTGCTCAAAGTAGTTCTTAACGAATCAACTTTTTCAAATTCTGCATTTAGGATTACACTACCTTCAGAAATAGGAATTCCGAAGTTCCACTCAATTCCGGCTGAATCATCCAATTCATAATTCGAAATATTTTCAGAATCTTTTGAAGTATCTAACAAGACTTCTTCTTCAATTTGTTTTGATAAATCTTCACCAAAATCCCAATCTACATGTTCCAAACCTGAATTACCGGCGGAATAATTTTGCATGCTTGGAATTTTATTTCTTGCGGAACCTTCTAAATTTTCAGAATAAACGCTTTCCCAATTAAATTCAAATTGTTCCAGATTACTTTTTTCGACATCGATAAGGAGAAACTCACTACCTTTTACGTGCTTATCAATAATTTCAGCATCAAACAAAAGTTTATCAACTCTTGAGTTAATTAGTTTTTTCAATTCTATACCGGTTGGAGGAATAAAGAACTCAGCGCCGGCAACGCCTTTAAGAGGGATCAACGGTTTTCCAATACTTAGACTAAAAAATAGATCAACATAATGAAATTCTTCATCACGTAAAGACGGGATATTAAAAATTAAATTTTCTTCTCCTTCTTCAGTCTCGTTAAGCGAAGTAAAAATCATCAGGTCTGCGTAGGCCAAGTTATTAACTGAGCTTGCGATCGAATGAATATTTTTAATCATACCTCTCTTAAACTGGAAATAGCCAAAGTTTTTCAACTTTATCGCTTCGCCCAGTTTTAGAATTTCCGAGGCTTTCCTTAGGAATATTTCAAAGAAAACTTTTGCTTCCGAATCCGGTATACCGGCTTTCTTTGCAAGCTTCCTTATAAGTTCTGCTTTAGTCATAATACAAATTTAATTATTCGTCATTATAATTTAAGGAATTTCATATTGAATTATACAAATTATTTTTATGTTCATTAAAATTGATATCTAATCCCGCCAACAACGTTCAAGGGAAGGTCTTGATAACCATTCCACATATAATTCTTATGATTAAATAAATTAGATAATTTAAGAGTCAGCAAAAAATCCGGTTCCAATTTATAAGAGAACTTCAATCCTAAATTGAAATAAGGATTTAATTCAACTGAATTACTGAGGCCGGTGTAACTTCCTGCGTTGTACATTAAATTGATTTCAGCATCTAAGCCGGAATTAAAGTAATAGCCGTAATTCAAAGAGGATTTTAATTGCGGAAAATAGGGCACAAAATTTCCAGAAGAATCTTTTGTGCTATTCACTTCGACGGTACCATAAAATTCACCATAAGGACCAAGATGGAAAAGCAAATCTACAAATGCCGAATAACTTTTTGCATTAGCCGTGAGAATATTAAATATACCGGGCGATTTTAGATCTGTAAAGTATGGTAAATTCTCCGTTGATAAATATTTTATACCACCATCAATTTCAAATAAAGTATAATACTCATATTTGATATAAGCGTCAAATGAAGAGTTATTTTTTACGAACAAATTAGAAAAATTTTGCGGATTATAGTAAGGATTTTGATTCAGGAAATATTCCGGAGTAAGAAATTCTGTTTGCGGAGAATAATCTCCGAAAAGAGAAATTCCGTTACCGAGGTTTAATGCTGCCGAGGCATAAGGTGAAAAGAAATTATTTAGACTGACTTGAGAAAAATAAAATCCGAAAGAGGCCCTTAAAAGATTTGTTATATTTAATTCTACCGATGGTCTTGCCGACAGAAAATAACCTATTTGATTGTTGTAAATATTATTTGTCAAGAATTGTTTCTTAAAATTTGCATCAACGCCAAGATAAAAGGTAGGAAAACCAATTTTTGCGAAGCCTTCAACGTTCATAAGATTTTCCGAATAATTTTCATTCTGCAGTGATTCTAACTTATCCTCAATCTTGCCACTAAAAATTACATATTTGCTTGTAAGGTTTTCAATTTTCACTGAGGCATTACCAATATTTAGATTTCGCTTAAAAAACGGATTATCAGATGCGAATAATTTATAAGTTGTAGTAGAATAATTACCGCCGAATTTGAAATGAGTTCCCGGGAATATTTTACTGTCATCTCTAACATAGAGGAAAAGATTTGCACCCCCGTTAAATGAATATTTTTCGCTATTTGCAACGTAAGGACGCTGATTTAATGCGGAAGCAAACCCCTCAAGCATACCGTTTTCAAAAGGTTGCGAATAATTAAAGGCGACCGTAGGCAATGAATATAATCCCATGCCTGCATCAATTCTTCCCTTATAATAATTCAACGAATCAAGCTTAATTAAAGAGCCTTGAATCGGAATATCAATTTCTTTTACTTGTAAATTTTCCGGAGAGAAAATAGGTTTAAAGAATTGTTCCGATAAAGTGGAGACAAACGGAGGAGGAATTTTTTTTGCATTTTCAACAGAAATAATATCCTTCCCGGTAATTACAAAATCCGGTAACTGAACGCCGGGATTTTGTTTTTGCCCATCTTGGGCAAATAGATATATACAACCAAAAAGAAGTATTGCAATAATTTTTTTTATCATTTCAATTTCCTCAGCTTTAATCTGGCTTCATTTCCCAAAACATCGCTGTGATGATTCATAAATACCGAGCGATAAATTTCTCTTGCTTTTCTATAATCCTTTAATTTAGCATAGCAATCGCCAAGTCTTAAATTAGACTTAGCAACCCATTCCTCATAAGCCGGGAAAACAGTGCCGACAGTGACAAAAGCAGAGATAGCATCCTGAATATTATTTTGCTCAAATAGTATTTCACCTAAATAATATTGTGATTGTGCGCCAATCTCATCAGTTCTTGTTTGTGCCAAATCTTGTAGATATGTAGTTGCGTCTGTATAATTTTTAGCAACCATATCAATAATACCTAATTCAAGTTTTGATTTCTCTGCAAAAACGCTTTGCCCATATTCCTGGATAATTGTATTAAATACTTGAGCCGCAGAGCTAACGTCGCTATTATTCGATAATGTCATTCCCTTCATAAACAAAATTTCAGGAAAGCGAAGTTTATCAGGCAAAGTTTTTAATGCCTTATCGAATAACTCAAGTGCCGCAGTATAATTTTTCATTTGGTTATAAATATTTCCCATCTCAATAACTGCAGCTGGGGCGGATTCGCTATTAGGATAGGAATCAAAAACACGTTGGAAATAAAATAACGCATCCTGGTTTTGGTTTAAATTTTCCGCACTCTTCCCTACCCAATAATAAGCCTGAGGCACAAGCTTACTATTCGGATAGTTAGCAATAAATTCTTTATAACTCAACTCGGCATCTTTATAATCCTGAATGCTGTAATAAATATCGCCTTTCTTAAAATAAATTTGGTCTGCCGAGGACATACCGGGATTTGCGTCAACAAATGAATCAATAAGAGTAATTGCTTTTTCCGGATGGTTCTCAGCAACGTAGCAATACTGAATTCCATTTATCGCATCAAAAACATGCGGTGAGGAGGGAAAATTTGTCATCACATCTTGATAATTTATTATTGCCGAATCATATTGAGCAAGATTATAATAGGAATCGCCGATGGAATAATATAAAACGGGCGCAAGCGAAGAATTAGG
Organism: Bacteroidota bacterium; assembly: GCA_021831685.1. Classification (GTDB taxonomy): domain Bacteria; phylum Bacteroidota; class Ignavibacteria; order Ignavibacteriales; family Ignavibacteriaceae; genus FEN-1297. Next base: position 8,714 of record JAKBMG010000131.1, read on the forward strand.
ATATTTATATAAAGCATTCCTGTAACAGTCAATAGCTTGGGAATAATTTCCTTGCTGAAAATAAATCCAGCCAATAATGTACAACGATTTATCGGCATATTCTGACCTGGGAAATTTTTCTTGAAGACTTTGAAATTCCTTTATTGCATCTGCAGTTTTATTTGCTTTGTAAAGGGCTTGTGCGTATTGATAATAAGCGTAGGGATTATCGAATGCACCCACGTCACGCCTAAACATTTCTTTGTAAATTTTACTCGAAGCAACATAATTTTTGCTTCCGTAATAGCTGTCGGCTAATCTAATTCGCGCATCAAGAATTCTTGAGCTTTCGGGGAATTTTTCAACATACTCCGAAAATGCCTTTGCTGCATTATCAAATTCTTTTAGATTAAAATAACAGTAGGCTTTACCATATAACGCAAGGCTACCGACTTCTGCGTCATCAAAGTTAATTTTATCATATCTGTTTAGAGCATCTTGATATTTTCCAAGCGCATAATAACTTTCTGCAAGATAAAAATTAACCTTATTTTTATCAAAGTTCGGCTCACGAAAATTTATATCGGATAAATTAGCTATTGCATTGCCGTACTTGTGCAGAAAAAATTTCGAAGCGCCTAAACCAAGCATCGATCTGTCGATTAATTCTGCCGGAGCTGAAGGAATTTTTATAGCCTCTTCAAAATAGTTGTTTGCTGTTTCATAATTCCTTTTCTCTAATTCAATTTCTCCAAGGAGCATTAACGATTTTGATTTAATTGAACTGTTAGAGTCAGCAGATGAGGTTTTCAAGTATTTCTCAGCCAGATCATAATCCTTTGTATTAAAATAAAGTCCGCCAAGTTGAAACATCACACCATTAACCAATGAGCTGTTCGGAAATCGCTTTGTAAATTCACGGTACAAATCAAATGCTTCCGTTTCCTTACCTGCATATCTTTCTGATTCGGCTTTCCAGTAAAAAGATTTTATAGCAATACTATCTTCACCGTCCGAAATAGAATTAAACATCTTGTAGGCGTTTTCATAATGTTTTTGTTGAAAGTAACACCATGCTAAACCATATTTAGCGCTTCGCAAGTCTTTATAGCCAGGATATTTTTCTATAATCTCAATATAAGCTCTTTCAGCCTGCGGGTATTCTTGAAGTCGGTAATAGGAGTTGGCCAATAAATAAATGTCCTCAGAATATTCGTCCGCCGGAAGATTCTTTAATGCAGGATTGTTTAACTCGAGTGTGGCAGAATCATAGTCCTTTACTTTGAAATAACAAATACCGATTCTAATATGTGCAGCGTTTGCAAGCGGGCTATCGCTATGATAAGATAAAAGATTGTCATAATACTTTATCGCACTGTCGTAATCCCCGATCTTTTCATAGATATTTGCTAAAGTATAAATCGAGTAGTCAATATATTTATTGCTAGGATTATTTTTGATAGCATCTTTCAGAAATACAATGGCATCTTCAAGATTATTTTCTTTGGAGTAATCTTCCCCGATCCAATAATAAGATTGCCCGGCATAGATGCTCGAAGGATATTCATCAATAAGTATTTTAAGACGCGCCCTGCTTTCTGAATACTGACCTGTTTCAAAATAAATTAGTCCAAGTTTAAATAAAGCCTTATCCCTAAAATTTGACCACTTAAAATAATTTACCAAATATTCAAAACCCGCTGCGGCGGCATTCTTTTCCCCTAGTTTTAACAATGCATCTGAAGAAAAATATTTTGCGGTTGAATATAATTCGTCAGTTAAATGGTGTTTAACAAATAATTTTTGAAATAGACGGTTTGCAAGAGCATACTGCCGAGAATTGTATGCATTCATGGCGTCTGAATATTTATCGGCCGTTGTTTGAGCATTTAAGGAGACGAGCGATATAGTTACAAAAAATATTATAGAATATATTTTTTTCATTTCATTTCTCAAGGCTACAATTATGGATACAAAATGACCACGCAAAATTAAAAATGTAAAATTAACAAAATCACCGGTTAACCGTAAGAATTCTTTATGTTAATTATTCACTTTACTCAAAAATTATTATGGCATAGCACGCCAAAGCGCAAATTCAAGATTAAGTTCAAGAAAAAAACAAAGATTTTATACTCACTTACCTTTATATTTAAAATTGTCTCATTTAAAAATAACAACTCCTTCTGATCTTCATTGTGCCCAAAACAACTATTTTTCAGTCCCCAATAAATAAGCATCCACTAAACAATTGATGAGACGCTAATTATATCTAAAAGTTCCAGGTTAAATTAAATAGATAATCACAAAAATTCATGTTGATAATTTACCTTAAAAAAGTTTATCTTTTCCAACGATAATTTAACAATTGATGAAAAGGTTCTTTATGAAAAAATTCTCTTTAATTTTAATATTTTTCTTTTTATTATTTATGCAAAGGACTGATGCACAACTTCTTAAAATTGGTGTGGGCGGCGGGTTGACGTCCTTTCAATCGCCTGCTTTGTACACAAACGACATTTCCTTAACCAATGGAAATGTAGATGCCTACGGATTAAAGAATAATTATCATTTTGGAGTAGAAGCTAAATTTAATCTGCCTCTATTTCCGATAACGCCGGTAGCTTTTATTGATTACCATGTTCTAAAGGGTACAGGCTCAGGCGATTATACCGGTTTTCAAACCTCTTTAAGCATTCTTTCAATTGGCGCCGAAGCAGAATATTTTGTTCTGCCGCTGCCCTTTGTACGCCCTTATTTAGCTATAAATATTTCGGAAAATAATTTTGGAAAGCTTGAAATACAAGCCCCGGGCGGTGCAACGTTAGATTCACCTACTCAAAGTAGAATTGGAGGTGGAATTGGCATAGGCACAGAAATAACTATTCCCCCGGTAAACTTTGATTTAAGCGTGAAGTATAATTCTTTTAATCTTATAGGTAAAAGCTCCGGTGAACAGAGTGTGAATGCGGTTTCTGTGAGTTTGATGCTGCTGTTTTAATATGGGCTAAACTGATGAAGCTAAGAAATGAGGGGTATAATTCAAGTTCACCGGAACACCAAAAGGCTTATAGTGTTCCTTCGGGACTTCTATATTTTTATGACGCATCAAATGCATATAAAATGTCGAGCGATACAGGTTTTAATTCTCAGGTTTATTATACGCTTGTCGGATATGACGGTGATTTTATAATAGGCGGCGATATTTCAAAGCTTGATTTCAGAACAAAGCTGAAATACTTAAAAATGCCGGTACTAATAATAGAAGGAAGATTCGACCGTGTTGCAGTTCCACGCTGGTCTATTAAATTTAAAGAGTATGCACCACAGGCTAAGTTCGTGATGTTTGAAAAGAGTGGTCATAATCCATATGTAGAAGAAAAGGAAAAATATTTTAATCTGTTAGATGATTTTTTAAAGAATGGGAAGTAATAAATTAACAATGTGGTGGAGACTCCGGCTTATCCCATCCAATATATAGGTCCACCTGAATAACATTTCAAGCTAATTTTTCTTTAAATTTTAGGATAAACTACCAAGTAGCCATTACATGCAATTAACTATTTATCAACCGTAACAACCCAGGCGTCCTTAAAAGCTTCTTGCTGCCTTAAATTATCCTTAACTTTTTCAGCATTATCATGTGTGGTATAAATCTTTGCGAGTCTTACTACAAATAAATTAATATCAGGGTTTAAGGTTATTTTCACTTGTTGATTTAAGAGTGATTGAGTTTTATCAACAAATTCTTGAGCTCTGTCTTTAGATGTAAAAGCACCGATTTGGACAAGGTAGTACGGAGTTTGAATATTTTGAATATTTTGTGATTCTTCAGCAGGAGCCGCTTCTTTAGAAAGAATTAAAGGCTTAGTAGTGTCAACCGGAACTTTATCAAATACATAAAGAGAATCTTTTGGCTCTGTTTTGGTCTGTGTGGTCTGCTGAGTGCTTGAACATGCCGAAAGTAACAATGGAAATAAAATCAAAGTCGATAGTGAGCTAATAATTCTTTTCATGATCTGCCTTCCAGGTTATTAAAATAATAATGTAAAAATAAGAACAATTTATTAGAATAGAAATGAAACTAAAAAGGGATGGTTTGTTACGCCATCCCTTATAAAGTTATTTAGAATAAAAGATGTTTAAAGGCGCCGTTTTCAAAATAAGGATATTGATTTAACAAAGCGCTTCTCTTAGCCAAAATTAAGCTGCTTGGAAGAGTTGCAACGTTAATCATAGGATAACTTGAACTAAATTTTGCGTTAATTACCTGTAAGAAAGCGTTTGCAATAATTCCCTGTGCTTGTGCAGTGGGATGCACTCCATCAAGTGTGAATAATCCGCCGGTTACATAAGTTGTGAAGAAATTAATTCCGTCAACATTTGTTCCGCCGGAAAAATCATTTGCACGCATTTGATTGAAGATAGAATAAATATCTACAACACCCCAGTTATGTGCTGCTGCAATTGTACTAATTGCTGCATTGAAATCTTGAGTCGAAGTTTGAGCAGTTTGAATTTCTGTCGCGTCAAGTATTAAAGCATCGGGCCAGGGATTAAATGGACTAAATCCAAACGGTTTAGTTGTATCAATTCCGGCAGGCAAAGCCGGGTAATGGTTGTCGCGATAAAATTGTCCGGTTGGCTTACCCAATGAAGTAGCATAGCTGCTTCCGACTAAAGTTAATAAAACTTTGCCGGTTAAAAGAGATATAGAATCAGCTACGCCCGTTCCGATTGTTTCACCATGCTTTTCATAAACTAACCCCGGCACTCCAAGTGCTTTTAGGGTAGTCCATGGAGTTTCAAGAGCCATCATTGGACCTACGGTATTAAAAAATGGGATAGAAGTAACATCGGGAACATTAGCCACAACTACTTTTGCGCCAAGAGACGCAATACTATCCGCCATTTGGTTATACAAAAATTGGAATGTTGGAGTTGGCGTTGGAGCAGAAGGAGAAAAACCTCCGCTTGTAGCGTAACCAAGTACATCATTTGCACCAATCCAAATTGTGATAAAAGTCGGATGAAGCAATTTCGTTTGGGTAAATTGCGAACCGCCACCACGCAATATAATATCAAAAAATGGATTTGAGCGGCGCGTAGCGGGATTTCCAAAGACATAAGAAGCGCAAGTCGTACCGCTTGTAGCATTAAGTACATCGTATACTAATGCACCGGGAATGCCCATATTATTATAAGGTGCAGCATAAGTCAAATTCATAGGAGTTCCCGTACTGGGGTCTACGGCGATTGAGAAAGGATTTATTGAAGCTACCTTCATTCTTCCTCCAATACCCGGGTCACTTATAAGAGGCTCTTCAAATGAAGTTCCGGTTTGGTTAGCTATCAAATTTCCGTATGCGTAAAGTTGTCCGCTTTTGAAAAGAGCGCCGGACTGATAACCGGCAGTAATGCTATTACCGATAGACACATATCTTGTAAAGTCAGCGGTTCCGCTCTTAGGACTTGGCG
>JAKBMG010000013.1 GCA_021831685.1 Bacteroidota bacterium
AAATTCTGTACAATACCTTATCAACATTCATAGGAACGAAGAGGCGAATGATTATATAGCAATGATGGCTAAGTTGATAAGAAAAAATCTTGATACAGCCGGAAACGGGTTTATACTATTGTCCGAGGAAATAAACAGGCTTAAACTTTATCTCGATCTTGAAAAACTTAGATTCCATGAAAGGTTTTTTTATGAGATTATTACCGGAACAGATGTTGAAACAGATTCTATAATGATACCTAACATTCTCATCCAGCCGTTTGTTGAAAATTCTCTTTGGCATGGAATATTAAATTCGGGAAATAATGGATTACTGACTATTACATTTTCATATGAAGATATTGATATAGATTCCATTATTAGCAGAACATTAATAATAAAGATCACAGATAATGGGATAGGAATTAAAGAAGCAGTGAAGAATAAAAAAGAAGATCACATTTCAAAAGGAATACAAATAATTGAAGAGCGCCTTAAATTACTGAGTACAAAATTAGAACTTCCAAAACCGATTATGCTGGAAGATCTTAGCAATCGTAATAGCGACTCTCATGGAACAGAAGTAATCATTTCTCTTCCCCCCCCGCTTTATAAAATCAATATTCAAGAGTTAGACTCCCCTTCTTCACTTACCGATTAATTCTTTTTTCATACCGTTCACTTAAAAAAAGACACCGTATGCTTGTTAGCTATTGTAGCGGCTGTCTATCTGAATTAGATTCGTACAAAATTCTGGTAGAACAAATTGAATACTATAAAAAAGCTGACGAGTTTTTTCACAAAAAAATTTTCTGATTCCGCACCTTTGTTAATCATTAAGAAAGATGTGGATGACGTTAACATAAAAGAATACAAATCAATTGAAGAAGCAATCACCGATCTGGAAAACGATCCGAATGTACCGACGGAAAAAATAGAAAAATTAAGAGCATCTCTGAAGAATTTGAAGTACAAAACTTCAATTAAGATCAGGAATGGAGAAATAATATAATAAAGTTATAATCAGCAGGTAACAAAATGAAAATACAAAAACTTAAAACGAATATACTCTTGGTACTCATTTTCTCTTTTCTTTCACAATCCGTTTTTTCTCAGTACCGGCTGCAGGTTAAATTAACCCAGCCGCCGCTGAACCAGCTCCGTGCAACGGATATTTGGAGACTTAACATATTCAATCCGGCAAAATCGCCTTTGGAAGTAACTCTTCACGGCACATTGGAAGAGTCGAACAGCGGAATTGTAGTCGAAGGATATTCGAATATTATTAGACTATCGCCCGGCAGCAAAATAATAACATATGACGACGTCAAATCTGGCAGCGTAAGTTTTAAATCGGGAAAGTGGCGCGAAGCATTTTTGAATACTGGCAACGCACCCTCGGGCGATTATAGGATTTGCATCACCGTTACTAATAAATCGGGCGAAGAACTCGGATCCGATTGTATCGACCAGAAAATAGAAATCGCTTCACCTCCTTCACTCATTTCACCGGCTGACGGCGAAACAATTGCCGCGGAAATGCAGCCCGTTTTTACCTGGGTTGCGCCGATACCGACTCCGTCTGGACAAATAAATTACAAATTAAAAATAGTCGAAGTAATCGGCGGTCAATCTCCGCAGTCGGCAGTTCAACGAAATCCTGCTTTGTTCGAACAATCCGGAATAATATCTACAATGTTTCAATATCCTTCCTCTGCAAAAAAATTGGAAAGTAATAAAAAATACGGATGGGTTGTTCATGCATTAAATAGAGAAGGGAAACCGATCGGAAGCAATAACGGAACAAGTGAAACTTTTTCATTTAGAAAAGGCGGAACCATAATTTCGTTCGATACGAACAATGTTACTGTTTCTAAAACAGAAAAAGATTCTACAAACGGACAGAATGGTCAAACAAAAAGTTTAACAATTACTAACCTTGAAGATAGTACAGGATTAACAAGCGATAAAGGAACTGCCACGGCGGGCGATACGATCAAAGCTGGGTTGAACGGCGAATTTAAAATTGCAGTCACTCAAACTACAACCGAATCGGACGGATCGCTGACTGGCAATGGAAAGGTTTACATTAAATGGCTTAAGACCAACGTTGCCGTTGAGTTCAAAAAAATAAAGATCGATACAACAAAGAATTTGATCTCGGGAGGAATAGTTTCTAGTCAAGGAGGAAGCACAAGCACATCATGGACTACGTATCCGCTCGCTTGGGGCCAGAGTCTGTTATCGGGTCCTGGTGCTGCAAATGCTGTGGATAATGCAGTTGATTGGACGAATAACCTGATAGAAAATGTTGTCAATTGGACTATAAATACAAATGTAGGGTATCCAATAATTGATTATCAAAGCAACATAGCGCCTCCGCCAATACCGGATAATTCTCTAAAGATGCCATTTGGTTTGCAGTTCGATAACGGTAATCAAAAACTTGTTATCACTGAAATGGTTTTTAAACCGAACGAATCCAAGATAAATTTTCTGGCACAGGGAAAATTTATAAAGTCGGGAACGATTTATACACTTGGATTTGCCGGGAAATATTTCAAGTTCCATCCTAAAAAAATAGAATTCAACAGCGGGCGAGTCGAGTTAGCCGAAAATTTTGAAATTCCGAATGTCGCTTCAAATCCTAAAATGAAATTCCTCTTTAAAAAAGGCGATGATAATTCGGGATGCTACATCGAGTGGGACAGCACGGGAGTCAAAGATGTAGGTCTGGAACTCGGCGTAAAGTTTACGAGGGAATGGCTTCTTCCGGTTCCTTCCTCTTCCGATTCCGTCGAAGCTACTCTCGGCGGCAACGGAACAAGTATGAATGATATTCTGCTCACCGGATCTTTGCCCAATTGCGAGATTGTCGGGACAAACGGAATAAAAATGTTTGCGGATTCACTCTCGCTCGATTTATCAGACACAAGAAATCCATCGAGCATCCATTTCCCGAATAATTATTTGAATGATACCTCCGCTACCTGGAGAGGATTTTACGTAAAAAGTTTCGGCGCTACAATGCCAGAATCATGGACAACCGGGAACAATTCGGCTTCCCCGTCAATAACGGCAAACAATTTTATCATCGACGATATGGGAATTACAACAAAGATCAAAGCTGTAAATGTATTAGATCTGCAGTCCGGGAAGATTGCGGATTTGAGCGCAAGTCTGGATACGGTGGAAATTTCAATCCTAAACAGTTCTCTCGAAAACGGAATTGCAAAAGGAAAAATTGTTCTGCCGATAAGCGAGGTCGCACCGCAAAACACATTAAAATACACGGCAGTATTCGCACAGGTTCAAGGCGCCAATAACTTTGTATTAACTGTTCTTCCCAACGGTCCAATCGAAGCCGAAGTTTTAAAAGGCAAAATAACTCTGCTTCCGACTTCCAATATATCTGCGGCAATAACACCGACAACAAAATCAGCATCTATAAATATGAACGGAACATTCAGCTGGGATAGTCCGAATTTTCCTTCCGTCGGTTCTTCTATTCCCGTCAAAGGCGTAAAGATGGAATTGGATTTTGAAAACGTCGGATTGAATTACACGAGCACTTCATCGGCAAGTTCTCTTGATTTCAATCCGGGTTCGTGGAGTTTCGCGAGTCCGCAAAAATTCATGGCCAACTTTCCCGTTTCGATCAAAAAAGTTTATTATAAATCACTTAACAAAACTTCGCCTGAATTGTTGAGGGGCGCCTTGATGATCGATGTCGTCGCAAACCTTACCGATAATATTGGCGGCGCGACGACATTGGGAGCGGGTTTTGCGATAGAACGTAATCCGACAACAAAAAAATTCACTCCGAAATTCAAGGGCGTTTTCGTCGACAGTATTTCCGTTCACGCTAATATGCAGGCAGTAAAAATAGACGGAAGCATTGCTTTGAGGAACAACGATCCCGTTTACGGAAACGGATTTCTCGGACAACTAAATGTCGATTTTACTTCGGTTGGAATTTCCGCCGACGCGCTTGTTGAATTCGGCAATACGAATTACCAGAACGGAAATAATTTGTACAGATACTGGCGCGTTGAAGCGGATGTTGTTTTGCCTCCGCCGGGAGTTCCGTTCCTAACCGGTTTGGCTTTCAGGGGTTTCGGCGGCGGCGCCTACTTTAATATGGATGCCTCATTGTCGCCTTCCGGCACCAAGTACACTTTCAAACCGAAAAAATCGGATTTCGGTCTCCGTGCAAAAGCAATAATAGCTACTACCCCGAAAGAAGAAACATTTAATGCCGATGTCGGTCTGCTCGCTCAATTTTCGAGCAGTCAGGGATTAACCCTTATTTCTTTCACCGGCGATTTTTACGTGGGAGCCGGACTCGCGGCCGCCAGCAGGGCAAAAGCAAATGTAAAGGGGGATGTTTCGGTCAGCTACAATTTTCCCGATAAACATTTTAATCTCTCATCGAATGTCTTCGTTAACGCACCGCCGATCACCACGCCGAGTCCTTCGAATCTCGTTCTCGATATAGACGGCAAGCATAGCAAATGGTATTTTAAATTCGGCGAACCTGCTCATACGAATACCGTAAATGTTTTCGGCGTAAGCTTGTATGAATATTTGATGTTCGGAAACGATATCCCGGCGCCTGCCGGATTTACTCAAACATTTAAAAACGGTTATCACGGAGTATTCGGATATTATCCGGGCATGGCTGTTACAACAAGCGGCGTAACCGGCAATTCGAACACGGCGACCGGAAGGGGTTTGGCATTAGGAATAGGGTTTAAATTTAATAAAGATATCGATTTCAATTTGGTAGGAAATTTCGATGCTCACTTAGGATTAGGCGCCGGTGCGGAATTAAATTTAGCTTACAATGAATACACCGGACAGAATTGCGAGAATCCTTCCGAAAGAATCGGGATTAACGGATGGCAGGCTTCCGGCTCCATCGGCTTTTATGCATACGTGAATGCTTCCGTAAAACGGAAGAACAAAACCTGGAATATCGCGGATATAAAAGCAGGCGGTTGGCTTCAGGGAAGATTTCCAAATCCCGTTTATGCAGCAGGCGAGGTTACAGGGACTGTAAAAATCGCGAAACTGATCAACACTTCTTTTACGCGCAGTTTTGTATACGGTACAAATTGTTCCGGGATATCGAGCGCGGGCAGCGGCGCAGCCGTAACACAGGGGGATGCCGCCGGCGACCAGCAGCAGTTATTAATAAAATACGTCCATCCCGATATTCAATACAATTTCCCCGAGGTTTCACCCTTAACGGTTCAATACGGATTAACGCCGGACAACGTTTTCGATGTTGCCGAACAGCAGGCGGACGGATCGGTCAAAACCAGGACATTTAAAATGGTTGTTTCCCCAGTATTGAAAATTAATAACGGCGGCGGTTCTTATACGAATGTATCTTTAAAGAAACACGAGAATAATCTGGGCGAGTATTTATATACGGTATTTACCCAGCCCGTTGTTAATACATCGACTCCGTATTCAAGTTCTTCAAACTTGACCGGTTTAAATGTTGCAATCGGCAAAACTATAACGACCAATAATTCTCCGGTTAGCGGCGCGAGTTTATCGGTCAATCAATTGCACGCATCGAACAGTTCCTCGTTTAGTCTCAACAATTTAGCTGTATTAAATTATCCGGTACCGCCTTCAACTCCGTCGTACGGAAACCTGCCGCCTGAGCCGCCTGCAATTGTAAATCACTTAACTGCCGGCAAGGATTATGTTTTTACCATAACGGCAACTTTAAAGGAATTTGTAAACAATATTTGGATAGATGCAAAAAACAAGAATAATGTCGTTGTAAAACAAACGGTAAACAAAATTTTCAGAACGGGACCGATGGTGATCCTTTCAAATACAGTTGATTACAAAACAATTAAAAAACAAAGCCGATAAAGACATGAAAATTAATATAAAATCAAAAGCGAAAAATCTGGCACAGCAATTAGTTTGTGCCGTTTCATTTTTATTGATTGCGGGAATCTGCCACGCACAGGACGCGGATTCTTCGTCTGTTCCCGTCAGCAAAATTAATATTGCGGGAAGATACACCGAAAGCCGCGGAATAGAACTGCGGTTTTTCCCCGATAAAAAATCCGCTTTGGAAACCGGAATCAAAAACGGATTCATAATCGAACGCGCATTGTTAGATTCTACAAGTGAAAATAAAGCCGGCAGTAAATCAAACTTTTCCGAAATAGCGCGAGTTCATTCGTACGGCGAAAGTCAATGGGAAAAGATTATTTCGGGAGAAAAGGATTCTGATGCGAGGGACGAATTGGAAGCCGCCCGGGATTTTCAAACTGATGCCGCTAAAAAGGAGGGCGGGACTTTCGACTTCGAAAAAGGCATCGCCGGATTAAAAGAACAAAAAAGCAGGGAAGATTTTGAATACTTGATCTTTGCTTTAACCGCGCTTAGAAATGTTAAAGCTGCGGAAGCACTCGGTTTGAGTTATACAGACAATACTGCCGAAAAAGGAAAAACATATTTGTACCGCATCCTTCCGATCGGCAAATCGGATATTTACCAAATAGTTTCAGTCGATTTAAAAATTTCAGCCGAGAAAAAACAAAATGAATACAATGTTCCGGTAAACGTAAAACTGGGAGATACCGAATTATCAATTGCATGGATGGATTCACCCGATATTTCGGGCTACTCAATAGAGCGGAAAAATCCGGGCGAGAACAAATTCACTCAATTAAATAAAGCTCCGCTTTATAATTCGGACGGTAATTCCGACGCGGGCGATTCGCGGAACGGATACACCGATAAAAACCTGACCAATTACAAAATTTATACTTATAGATTGTTCGGATATACCTTGTTCGGCGAAAAAGTTCAAGTAGCGGAAGTTGAAGGAATGCCGAGGGATTTGACCCCGCCCGAACAGCCATTTCTTCCACAGCCCCAAAATACAAAGCCGAATCAAGTTTTAGTTACGTGGAAAATGAACCCGGTGCCTGCTCCCGATTTAAAAGGATTTTTTGTCGCGCGTTCGGATAAAAACGAAGGGGAATTCAAAATACTTCACAAAGGGTTGCTGCCGAAGGACACACGATCGTTCATAGATACAACCTTTGTCCGCGGACGGAACAATTACTATCTCGTTCAGGCAATTGATACCGCAAACAACGTCAGTTCTTCCCTCCCAGTTTATGCAGCGCTGATCGATTCAATACCTCCTGTAAAACCCAAAATAATTTCCGGGTTGATCGATTCGCTCGGAGTTGTAACAATAACAGTTGACAAAAATAAAGAACCTGATTTAATGGGATACAGACTTTTCAAAGCCAACGGTCCGGAACACGAGTTTTCCGTTATTGCAGAAGGATTCATTAAAAACGATTCTTTAAATAATAAAATACAAACCGTGTTTAAAGACACCGTCACTTTAAATTCGTTAACTCCGAAAATCTATTATCGCGTTAAAGCGTTGGATTTTAATTTCAACCAGTCGGAATTTTCCGACAAGGTTGCGGTTGTTCGGCCGGATACAATTCCTCCCGTTCCACCCGTTTTTAATAACGTATTGGTTGGTGAAAAGAAAATCGAGCTTCATTTTTTCCCCAGCAGCAGTGAGGATGTCGAACGGCACATCGTTTACAGAAAAACGGATTTGAATTCGAATTGGGACTCTCTTTTCACTTTCAAAACCCCGGTAACAAAATATACAGACACAACGGTAACAGCGGGCATCACGTATTACTATTCGATGCGAGCAAAAGATTTAAGCGGGCTCTATTCGAAATACGCTTCGCCCGTTTACGGCAAACCTTACGATACAGGATTACGCCCACCGGTTGAAAACCTTTCGGCTACTGCAGATAAGGAAAACGTCATTCTTAAATGGGAGTACCCAGAATTAAAAATCGATCACTCTTTTGTGATATATAAAAAGAACGATAAAGGAAATTTGATACAATGCGGCATAACAAAAGATAAGTCGTACACAGACACTAATGTCGGTAAAGAAAATTATTATGCAGTAAAAGCGGTAACTGTCGAGGGTGGTCAATCGAAAATGAGCGACGTCCTCGAAAAAAAGATCGAAAAATAAATTGGGTGTATAAAAATTATTTATAGCCAGGTTACTACATCAATTATCAGATAATTTCAGTTTGAGGGAATAAAAATGAAAACACATAAAATATTTTTAGTTGTACTTATAACTGCAATACATACTTACGCCCAGTTTTCCGTAAAACTTCAGCAGCCGCCTCCGTATCAATTTAAAGTAGAGCAGTTCTGGAAAATTACTTTAATCAACAGTGGCGATGCGCCGGCAAATGTATATTTAAAAGGAACCGCTACAGAATCATTGCACGGAACTGTAATTGAAGCGACAACATCCGTAATCACGCTTCAACGCGGAGTGAAAATTGTGTCTGGCAGAGATCTGGCACCGTTCAATATAAAACAATCAAACAAAAGCTACGATAAAATAATGGTAAACACGGGAAGCGTTTCCTCCGGTGATTACGACATTTGTGTTTTTGTATACGATGCTTCAACAAATAAGGAAATTGCTTCCGACTGTATAATGATTTCGATAGAAAATTTTAACCGCATGGAATTAATAAGCCCGTACAACTACGAAATTATTGGTGATGTTCTTTCAAGAAATGAAGCAAATTCAAGAATAAAAAATATAATAAGTTCGCCTGAAGTTGTTTTCTCGTGGCTGCCGCCCGTTCCCGTTCCGGCTAACGCTATTGTAAATTACAGATTGAAACTGGTGGAAATTCTCGGTTATCAATCGGTGTTTGCTGCAATGTCTTCGAACCCTCTTTATTATCAATCATCATATATTCCCGCAACGATACTGCGTTACCCGATTGCCGCCAAACAACTGATGCCGGGGAAAAAGTACGCGTGGTCGGTCGAGGTGTTTATAGGTGGAGCCAAAATTCAGGAAAGCGAAATACGAGCCTTTGAAATTGCCGGCGGCGATAAAAATGAATTGCAAGTGCGTAATTTTAATAGCTCTGCCGAGCGATACATCGAAACCGGGCAAAATCATTATTCAGAATTGCCTTCCGGTCTCTCGATTTTTTCGAATAAAAATTATGGAACAAAAAGTTCAAACTTTTTTACGAAAATGCAACAGAATGAATCCGGTGATCAGCCGATAGTTAAATTATACGGCGATGCAAAGTTTAAACAAGAATCGAGAAGCAAAGCACCGCAGTTCTCGCAGCTTCCGACTAATACCAAAACTCTTGAGATCAATCCCCGAGTTTCGATTTGGGATATTCCATTCGGAATGAATGTTTATTTATCATCGCTGAACAATTCGAATAGGCAAAGCATAAACAGCGTCTCATTCAATTTTGACCTCGACCAATTGAAATCCAAAATCACGGATCGCGTAACAAAAAAAGTATCGAGTTTAATATCGAATTCCGATTCTAATTCCACGCAAAATTCAAGCGAAGGTTCATCAATGGATTCCAACAATCCGATAGAATCAGCGAAAAAACTCGGATTGATCAGCGGTTCGGAAAAATTCTTTATGGATATCAAAACTTTGGGAGTTGGGAAAACTTATCCAACATATTCAGAGTTGACGGTCAACGGGATTTTTGTGAACGGCCTGAATATTGAATACAATCCGGGAATACTTTACCTGGCTTTCGCAACGGGAAAAAACGTCGAAGCAATTGATAATGTATCTTTAAAAAGAACTTTTATGTCGGGCCGCTTGGGATTGGGAGAAAAAGAAAACTCCCATTTGATTTTCACACTTCTGGAAATGAAGGACGATCAAATAATTGTTCCGGCAATCACACAAAAAGCGGGAAGTCCTTTAAACCCATCGAGTTCCCCAGCATCTACTTTAACGGCACAGGAAAATGTTGTATTCGGAACTGACGTCAAACTTACTTTATTCGATAAACTAATTGAGCTGAACGGGGAGGGAACCGTTTCGGGGTTCACTCGAGATTTAAGTGATGCTGATTATGAAAGCGATGCAGTACCTCAGTTTATAAAAAAATTAATCATCCCGAAACTCAGCACTTCTTTCGATTATGCTTGGAAAGGACAGTTCGCATTCAACAACGAATCGAGTTCTACTAATTTCAAATTTGGAGCGAGAAGAATCGGTCCGGGATTTACTTCTCTCGCTGCACCGAATTTGAGACAGGATCAGCTTCAATATAATGTTACTTTCGATCAGAAGTTAGCGAATAAAAAAATTACATTGAAAACGTTTCTCAAAACATACAGCGATAACTTAATCGACTGGAAACGATCAACTACAAAAACAACTTCGTACGGAATCAACCTTGGTTTTAACTTTCCTAAACTTCCATTCCTTCAAATAAATTACACTCCGTATTTGCAGAAAAACGATGCAATTATTGCAGCGCAAAAAATGGAAAACAGTTCGGATATGTTTTCTCTGACTACCGGTTATTCATATCAAATTTCCGACTTGTTCGCTTCCACTACATTTTCGTTCAATAGTCAACTGCAGAAATCAAAAATCGGAATTACATCGAACGATTTTTCAAACCGTTCATATATGATAAATCAAAGCATAAGTTTTGAAATACCAATAACAATCAGCTCGACATTGAATATTTCACAATACAAAATTATGTTAATATCGAGCAGCAGAACGGATTTCGATTTGAACGGGAATTATCAAATAAACGAAATTATATCGGCAAACCTCGGCGGAACAATATCAAACGAAGAACATTACACAAAAAAAACAACCATTTATTTCGGTTCTAATATTACTGCCGCCGACTGGATCAAATTAGAACTGCAGGGAAACATCTTAAGCTATAAAGATCTTTCTGGCGCGGCGAGCAGTTATAACGACGCCATGTTTCAACTTTCCGCTTTATTGCATTGGTAGTTTGGACAATTATAAAAATTTGTTCCCTTTATTTCCACAATAGCAAGAAGATGAAATTTTTATCGCATATGCGCCGTAACCGTGGACAATTGATTTTTTTGAGTTACGGCATTCAAGTTAAATTCAATAAATACTTACGGAACAAACAATGGAAACAATCAAACATATCAGACACTTGATAATATCAAAACGAAGTATCTACCATTTATGCTTTATTCTTTTGGTAACTATGCTAATATTTTTTTCAAGCGCTCGCAGCAGCGCTCAATCAAACGAAAAAGGAAAAACAATGAATGCTAAAAGCAATGAGGTTAAAAAAGAAAATTCGGCGAAAAAATATTTGGACAAAAATAATCCGATATTTATTTCAATTAAAGCCAGAACCCCTAACGATCTTAAGCTGTCCTCGGAAAGATCTAACCCTGAGTCGGCTGAGAATAGATTAATTAAGGCGCAAATAGAAACTTGGACGGAAGAAAAACAAAATCAATTCCAAGTTCTATTTGAAAAATCAATTAATGATTATACAGCTCAGACACATTTTGATGCCGGTACATTTATGTCGGTTTTTAGTGAGTTTAGAAAGATGGATCAAAAAAAGATAACGGAAGAGTATGATATTCGTATTCAATTCCTCGGCGGAAATAAATATGTAGCTGAGTTTTGGGAAGATGGTCTTGCTGTAAATTCAGAAGCAAATGCACTAGCTTGGGCACATGAATTAGCTACGAGTGAGTATGCTAAAAAACATCCGGAGGACGGAGTTGGAGATGTCGAAAAAATCAAAGAAACATATGCTAATGTTCGGAAATCTATTAAAGATGGTAAGCAGGAACGATACACTAAAGTGATGGTTTTGCTTTATACACAAGAAAAAGATGGCTCAATTACTTTTCATGATCCGGGTCAGCCGATAATTGATTTTATTAAAAATAACAACAAGTAAATATGGGTGAAATTTCATCTAACATTAAAAAGTAATATAAATTATGAACTTCAGATATTTTCTAAGAAAATTTGGCGATTACTATTCGGAAATCTATAGAATTCCAAACAATGGGAAAAATATAATTAATAACAGATGTTACGCACAAGTTCAAAAACAATAGCCACTAAGGCACTAAGACACAAAGAAATTTGGAAAAAACTATCAAATTCTCAATTTACTCTTTGTGACTTGGTGACTTTGTGGCAAAAGAGTTGTTGTATGCGTAACATCAGTTAATAATATTGCACTCCTTGAGAAATACATTCCAATTGGCAAATGGTTAAATGACTCTAAAGATATTCGAGGATTAATTGAAGATTTATCAACGGGGTATTTTTCAGAATTGTCGGATAAAATTACAAAAGTAAAAGCATTAGAAATAATTAGAAATCTTAATGAAGCAAAACTGATTAAAGATTGAGCACATATATACTATTAATTAATACGGCTATTAATGAAACAAAATCGAAAAGGCATCTTCATTGTTTTTTTACTCCTTATTAGTTTTCTAATAAGTTGTGAAAAGCATTACAAACACGATAACTATTTAATTTTATTTACTGAACCTACTAATAATTTACATGGCTATAAAAACCTCAATGGAGAAACTATTATCCCACCAGGTAAATATGAAATTTGTTTTACCGATACTTTTAGAACTTATGCAGTTGTGTTAAAACCACAATTAGGATTTGTAGCCATAGACAGACAAGAAAATATTTTATATCAAGTCTTTCCCTTTGACAATGGACCGGATTATACATCAGATGGACTTTTTAGAATAATAGTAAACGATAAAATCGGGTTTGCTGAGACAATAACCGGCAAGGTGATAATTAAACCTATATTTAAATGTGCCTGGCATTTTGAAAATGGATCGGCTAAAGTTAGTAACGACTGCACAATAGATTCAGACGGCGAACATACCATTTGGCTTAGCAACAATTGGTGTTACATCGATAAAAAAGGAAATAAAGTAAAATAAAGCAAAGCACACCTCAACAGGCACTATCACTTTTTCACTTACCGATTAATTCTTTTTTCATACCGTTCACTTACCAATACGTGCTGCGCCATAATAAAAGGTAACCAAAATAATATTAAAAAGAGTAGATGTTGTATTGGTCATAGAGAGTCCAAATTTTTTATAGCGCGACTTAAGTAGATGAAGCAATCTATCGATGGTTCTTGGAGATATTTTTTCTAAAAGTTTTATATCTCCTGGGGTTAGTTGATTATTGCCATGCAAATTGTAATATGGCAGCCAGAGAGGAATAGCTGTCTTCAATCTTTTCGAACATGCAAGATTAGTTAGAACCCAGAGGTGTTTTAAGAAATCAAGTAAAGATTGACTGTAATATTTTTTTGGTCTTCCTTTTCTTTTACTCTTTATGATAGTTTCTTTTTTACGAATAAGTCTTATAGCATATTTCCTGTTGAAATTGCATACCGAGCAAAACTCATCGAGTATGTGGGCTTTTTCTTGTTTTGAAGAGAAGAAATATCTTTTCCTTATCTCAAGAAGATATTCTTTTGTGGCTGAATTGCTCATAGGTAACCTCAATTTTTATGGTTACCTATATTATGGCGCAACGACCTTTTCCCACATAGTGGCTATGCCAAATCTCTTTGGGTTACTTTATTTATGGCGCAAACTGGTCGGCACTTGGTTCAGGCGTGAATGGTGAGGTATATGCCCTTGCAGTGATGGGGCTAGATCTATATGCTGGTGGACAATATTTCACCACTGCCGGAGGCGCGAGTGCAAATCGTATTGCTAAATGGGATGGAGTAAGTTGGTCATCACTTGGCAATGGAACTCAAGGCACAGTTCATGCACTTACTGTAATTAATAATGATGTGTATGCTGGGGGTGAGTTTTCGCAGGCTGGCGGTTCAACTGCATCAAAAATAGCCAAATGGGACGGAACAAATTGGTCTGCTTTAGGAAGCGGTATGTTTGGAAATTCTGGATGTTCTGTTAAAGCGCTTGCAGTGATTGGAGGGGACTTATATGCTGCTGGTAACTTCTTCTCTGCTGGTGGTGTGTATGCAAACAATATCGCAAAGTACTCATGCAGTGGTACGCCTACATCAGTTGAAGACGGTAAAACAAATAATATTCTACCAACTAAATTTCAGCTAAATCAGAACTATCCTAATCCTTTTAATCCAACAACAACCATCAGATATGATATACCCAAAGCGGGCTATGTAAAAATTAGCGTATATAATATTCTTGGACAAGAAATTAAAGTGCTCGTCAATGAAGAAAAAAATCCGGGAGTTTATGAAGTTAAACTTGACGGGAAGAATTTGGCAAGCGGA
>JAKBMG010000039.1 GCA_021831685.1 Bacteroidota bacterium
GTTTAAATATCTCTGCCGCATTTTCAACATTTAGGGCGATAATAAGCATGGCTGCTTTTTGAACGCCCGGTAAATCAACTGTTTTTTTTTCTTTTGCCATATTTATTAAATAAATTCGTCTTCATGGAGCCAAGCATTTATTAGCTTTGCCGCTTCCATAGGATTTTTAGAAGCATAGTTAGAAATTTTTTCCTGCTGATTTTTTTTACGAACCGCTTCGTCAGATATTTCATCTTCCAAATCACCCATTGGCAATAAATTCTTTTTAAAATTCATTCCCAATTGCGAAGATTGTTTTGAGCCCACTAACTCCGGGACCCCAAAGTTATTTGATTCAAATCCATTATTAAAAGTGCCGATTATAATTTTTTCATTCTTTAACCGTTTCATTATTCCCTTTAGTAACAAGATTGAGGCAGCTATTGCACCAATCATTAGAATAGGATTCATCCATTTGTTAGGATCATCAAACATTCCCGGCTTTGTCATTTTAACATCTTCAATGTCTTTCGTTTCAAAAGGAATATTCACAAGTGAAAATTGATCGTTCCTTGTGGAGTCAACGCCGACGGCATTCCTTATTATCTCCCCAAGTTTTCCCATCTCCTCCGGTGAGCGCGGTTTATAGTCAGTCTTTACATCATTTCCGACTTTAATTTCCTTTGGGACATCATTGATTACAGCGGCTACACTCAATCGTTTAATATTTCCCGTACCCTCAACAACTTTTTGTATAGTCTTGCTTATATCATAATTCGTAGTGCTGTTCTGACTTTGCTGTGCTGAAGAATCCCCCATTGTTTTACCGTTATTATTACTTTTAATTGTTTGTTCGCTAATTGCTACCTGAGAGTTTGGATCATAAGACTCCATAGTTTTTTCGACCTGATCAAAATTTATATCTGCATTAACTTCTACCATTGAATTTCCGTATCCGAGCACGTTATCCAGCATTGACTGTGCTTTCTGAGCAAGATAATTTTCAATTGATTTTTTAATTTCATATTGTTTCGAACTTGCTACTGCTAACGGATCGTCATCTTCTTGTTTTGATAAAAGCTTTCCGCGGGTATCTAACAGCGTAACTTTTCCCGGAGTTAATCCTTCCACACTGCTTGAAACAAGATTTATAATTGCCGCAATATTACTCCTGGTTAACGAATAATTATCTCTCAACTTTAAAACAACTGCCGCTGTAGGAGGTTTTTGTTCATCCTTAAAGACCGACTTTTGGGGAATTACAAGATGAACTCTTGCCCCTGCAACCCCGTCAATTTCCATTATGGTCTTTGTCAGCTCACCTTCAAGAGCTCTCTTAAAATCTAATTTTTGCATAAACTCACTCATCCCCATTGTTGACTTATCAAAAATATCATAACCAACTACTCCTGAGCTCGGAATCCCCTTCGCTGCTAACGACAGCCTAACTTTATAAACTTCATTTTTAGGCACCGCTATAGTTTTGCCGTTGTCCTCAATTTCGTACTGAATTTTCTGGGTCGTTAATTGTTCAACAACTTTTGAAGCATCGTCTTGCGAAAGATTCGTATATAAAGGCGAATAGTTCGGCTGATTAAGAAATGATAATAGAACGATTAACAAAACTGCCGTGATACCAACGGTTCCGCCAATAACTATCTTTTGCTGAAACGAAAGTTTATTGAAAATATTTAAGATTGCACTTAATGGATTGTCTTTCATTTTTTAAACTTGTATTTGGGATAATTGAGTGTACATATCGATTGCTTTATTTCGAATTTCCATCAGCAGATCAAGGCTTGTTTTAGCTTTCTCTCCGGCTATCATTACATCTTGAATTTCAACATTGCCCCCAGTAACGAATTTTTGCGTCATGTTGTCCGCATCTAATTGATTGTTATTCACCTGACCTATAAAATCAGTTAAGATATTTCCGAAACTATCATCCTTTGATTTTTCGACTTTATTTGAATTTATTATTTCAGGTATTGTGTTTTGTATGGAACTGATTTGCATAATTAACCTCGCTTGTCAAACATTGAACCTATTTTTACACCGGACATCTTTCCGTTTTTTTCATAGGCATGATAATCTATAATTTCACTTTTATTCTGCGGATAAAGTTTTACAAAGTAATTTTTCTCATCCGACGAAAGATTGCTTACAGCTTTTTTATCTACAGGTTTAGATTCTAATTTAAATTGGGATTCGTTAGCTTTTGAATTTTTAACCGAACCGCTGTAAACCTGTGGATTATAATTTCCTATCATATTCGTCGATATTTTCATCTAATTAGATCCCGAGTGAATCTTTTACCATTTGCTTGGAAGTGTTTAATGCCGTCAAGTTAGCTTCATAGCTTCGTGATGCGGAGATCATATCAACCATTTCGGTGACAATATTAACATTTGATTCCTGCACATAACCTTTGGCATCGGCATTAGGACTATCGGGCTGATACACAACATCTCCAAGTTTTTGATCCGTCATTTCTTTATAATTAAACGCGCTGTTATTTGCACCGATTTTATTCTGAATAATTTCAGGATTTGAAATTTGTGCCTCATTATTCACATTTAGACTTAGAGTGGGAGCTTCCGAAGGCAAACTATTTGTATATGGATTTTGTTTGGCAACTACTTCTAAAAATTTTCTTTTGTATGGTTGCCCATCCGCCGTGCGGGTTACATCGGCATTAGCAATATTTTCAGCAATAAGGTTCATTCGTTTTCTTTGAATGCTTAAACCTTGTGCACTTATATCAAAACCGGGGAAAGTACCATTAATTTTCATACTGGATTTCCTTGAATTACACTGTCAATTTTTTTGAAATAATCGCCAATTTTCTGAGCAGCAAAACTGAAGTTAAGATTATTCTCAGCCAAGTCTGCCATCTCCTTATCAATGTCTACATTATTAACTCCGGAAACTTTATCCTGGCTGTTGTCCGTAACGATTTCACACTTAGGCATTGAATCGGCATTATTATTTTCAATGTAACTACCATCAGACTTTTTAAGAAGTGAGTTCGTGTTTTCATCAAGCACCTCCTTAAAAAGTACATCTTGCCTTTTATAATTTTCAGTGCCGACATTCGCAATGTTCTGAGCAATCACTTTATTCTTAACGGCACAATAACCGGCAAAATCTTCAAGTAATTTTATTGTAGATAGAGGCATTTCTTAACCTAATTTTGTTTCTGCATTGAAAGTTCAAATTAGATGCCAGTAAAATGGTTGCTATTTTGGTTGGTTGGAAGGGATTTGATATTTATGTTGTGGCTAAAATCGTGCAGTTGTAAACTATTATTCAGAATAATCCAAAATGATTGACTTGGTTTGTCCGCATGAACAAACAAATTTTATTTCTTTTATTGAATCGTTTGCATCCTTCTTCAAAATAATTTTTACCCCTTCATGGTTCTCTTCTTCAACGCTCACTTTTGTTTTTCCTACAAATTCCGCGTTAGATTTTTTTATTAAATGTCCTTTAAGACTGTTTTGTGCGAAGTCAAATTCACTAAACAATGGTTCTTCAAAAACACTTTTCATTTTAGAATGCCTTATTTAAAATTTCAGAAATTTTTTCCAATGGAGCGACAACATCTGCAAAGCCCGCATCCACAACAGCTTTGGGCATACCGTAAACCACGCATGACGCTTCATCCTGGGCAATGCAATTACCGCCTAAGCTTTTTAATTTTTTAATTCCTTCAAATCCGTCTTTTCCCATTCCTGTCATAATAATCCCAAGAGTGTTTTTTCCGTAAACATCTAACACCGAATCTAACATTACATCAACTGAGGGACGGTGCAATGTGGTACCTGGTTCACTTGAAATTTTTATGATAATTTTTCCTAATACTGTTTTATTAAGAGTCATGTGTAGTCCGCCGGGAGCCATATAAATAACGCCACCGTGAACTACTTCACCGTCTTCGGCTTCTTTAACTTCCAATTCACTAAGTCCATTTAGTCTATCCGCTAAGGATTTAGTAAACTTTGGCGGCATATGCTGAACTATAAAAATCGGGCACCAGATTTTTTTTGATAGTTGGGGGATAACTTTCTGAAGTGAAAATGGTCCGCCTGTCGATATACCAAGCCCGATTGCCTGATATGTCATTGCAGGCAAAGATCCTGTAGAAAAACTTTTAGTTTGAGCCAGGGGTGAAAACTGATTTAATTTTTGTATCCGCTTTAATCTATCTCTAATTGCTCTTTGCTTAACTATCTCTTTAATTTTAGCAATAAGCTCTTCTTTAATTTTTATAATATTTACATTTATGAAAGATAATTCCTTTGGAATAAAATCAACAGCACCAAGTTCGAGCGCTTTAATCGTGATGTCTGCACCTTCCGTTGTAAGAGAACTTAGCATTAGAACGGAAGTCGGACAATCTTTCATTATTTTTTTTAACGCCGTTATACCATCCATCTTGGGCATTTCAATATCCAGGGTTACAATATCAGGTCTAAGTGATTTAATAATGTTGTAACCTTCTTCACCGTCTCTTGCGGTCCCAATTACCTTGATGTCCGGATCGCTTTCTAGCATAATAGTAATTGATTTACGCATGAAAGCAGAATCATCTACAACGACTGCTTTAATTTTATTATTTGAGTTATTAGTTGGCAATTTTATTTATCAATTCGTTAATATCTACAATCATTACAACAGTACCGTCCCCCATAATAGTAGATCCGGCAATACCGTTGATGTTTCCTAAATAACTACCTAAAGATTTAATTACGACTTCCTTCTGTCCGCAAAGCTCGTCAACTTTAATTCCAAACACCCTTTCAGCTAAACCAACAACAACTATGTATTGCCATATTCTGTCGCTATTGTCTTTACAATCATTATAGAGCAATGCGTCAATGGCAACCAGAGGAATTACGTCATCTCTTCTTCTAATTACATCATGTTGATTAACAGAATAAATATCTTCCGTATGAACTCTTAAAACTTCAATTACAGAATTAAGCGGTATTACCACAGTTTCAGAGTTTACTTTTACAACCATTCCCGGAATTATGGCTAAAGTAAGCGGAAGCTTAACAATAATTTTTGTACCTTTATCAACGACCGATTCTATGCTGATTATTCCGCGCAGTTTTGTTACGTTGGTTTTAACCACATCCATTCCAACGCCTCTGCCTGAGACATTAGTTACAATTTCAGCTGTAGAAAAACCCGGCATAAATATTAGATTATAGGCTTCTTGCCTGGTTAATTCCTTTGCTTTCTCTTTTGTAATCAATCCTTTTTGAATCGCTTTTTCTTTTATAAAATCGGGATCGATACCTTTGCCATCGTCTTCAATTGTAATAATTATTTGATTGCCTTCTTGTTCAGCAGACAAAATGACTGTACCGACGGGATTCTTACCGATTGTCTTTCTTCTTTCAGGTGATTCAATCCCGTGATCGAGTGAGTTCCTAATTAGATGTACAAGCGGATCATTTATTTCTTCTATCAAAGTTTTGTCTAATTCTGTGTCCTCGCCTTTTATAATTAGATTGACTTCTTTTTCGGTTTCTCTTGCCAGATCTCTTACTACTCGCGGAAAACGGTTGAAAACCTTTCCGATTTTTACCATTCTAGTTTTCATAACAACTAACTGAAGTTCGTTAGTCATCAAATCAATCTGCTTTGTGGCATCAGCAAGGTCTCTTGAAATTTTTGCTCCTTCATATTCAAGTGCAACTTCGGAATTTACTTGAGCCAGCCGGTTTCTACCAAGGACTAATTCCGATGCTATATTAAGAAGCTCGTCTAACCGTTCCACATCAACTCTTATAGTATTATCTACTTTCTTTGCCGCCGAAACAGATGCCGGTTCTTTAGCTAATTGAGGCTTTACATATTGCGATTCTGATATTTTATTTTCTTTTATACCAAGTGTATTTACAGTCAGGTTATTTTCTTCAGATGTAGTAACCTCGCCATCTTTGTTTTCGAGCTTATCTAACAGAGATGTCAACAACTCAACAGTTTCTTCAATCGGAACTTCTTCATTAAAGTTGGTTTCGATAGCAGCCAGGAGCTCTTTTATTTTATCAAATGAAACAAGAATCCCATCCATTAATTCTTTCGTAAGTACTGCTTCTCCTTTTCGAAGCTTGTTAAGAATATCTTCGCAACGATGGGTTACCTGAGTAAGCCTATCCAAGCCAAGAAAGCCGGAAGTGCCTTTAATTGTATGGAACGATCTAAATACATCATTAAGAAGATTACTGTCGCTCGGTTTATTTTCAAGTTCAATTAAATTAAGATCTAATTTTTCAAGAATTTCTTTCGATTCAATGATAAAGCTATCCACAATTTCCTTCATTTCAGGATCTTGCAGCATCGAATATTTATTACTTTGGCTCATAGTTATGAAAACAATTTATCTATCTCATCTTGTGATGTTTTATTTAACCTATTGTTTACCAAGATATCTGCTGCCTCCTGTTTCTCTCTTGATTTTGTATATATTGCATCGGGATTAAAAGCAGCGGTATCCGGAATTATCGTCTGAATTGATTCAATATCTTTTATATCGGATTCGTCGAGGTGCATCACCAAAGAAGCAAGTCTTTGCCTGACAGATTCAATTAAATGATTGACAGAAGCTAATTGTTGCGATGTAATGTCCTGCACCTGTAATGAAAGCGCAATATTATTAACATCATTTTTTGTTTTACTAAACACTATAAGAAGTCTCGGGATTATTATAGATATGCTTTCAATGGTTTCATATCTTTCGATTAATCCGGCAGAATTAGAATTTTGGTTAAGTACTACCCTAATTTGCTCCCAGACCATTTTTCTTTCTTCTTCTTTCGTTTGAATTGTTTTCAATTCGTTTTCGATTTTTTCAATCTCGGCTGAAATTAAATCTACGGTATCTAAGATTTCAGTAGTTGCTAACTCAGTAGCGTTTGTAACATTATCGATCTGATCTTTAGCTTTAGGAATTTTATTTGTGCTGTCTGAAATTGAAGTATTAATATCTTCAAGCAATGGAACAGTTTCGCTCATAAAATCAATAATACTCTGGATAATTGGAATAAATTTTTGCCCGTAAAAAAACACAACTTTTAAGTCGTTTAGTCTCTCAAAAAGATCAGACATATTGTTCACTTTTTTCATAAAGAATCCTTAAGATGCGGTTATTATTTGATCGATTTTTTCTTTTAATATTTGCGGCGTAAACGGTTTAACAACATAATTATTTACCTTTGCCTGAAGAGCCTCGATAATATCTTCTTTAACACCGCGTGTAGTTACCATAAGAATAGCCAACTTGGAATGTTTTTCATCCCCACGGATGCTTCTAACAAGTTCCAAACCCGAAAGGACGGGCATATTCCAGTCAGTAATAACAAAATTTATCCCATCATCAACGCTTAATTTATCAAGCGCATCTTTACCGTCGCATGCTTCTACAAAATTACTGTACCCAAGACTGCGTAAAGAGTTTATAACAATCCTGCGCATTGTTACAGAATCATCCACCACAAGAAATTTTAAGTCCATCGTAAAATCCTCAGTTTAAATATTTTGAAACTTCATACACAACCCTTTTAGGGTCGAACGGTTTAATTAAATAGGAGTTAGCGCCGAATTCCATTCCTTTTTGAATTTCATCGCTTCCTGCTAAAGAGGAAAGGATAATGATAGGAATGTTTTTCATCTCTTCGTTGTTCCTGATTGCCTTTATTAATTCAAACCCATCAAGGTTCGGCATATTAAGATCGGTAATTACCAGGTTAACTTTTTTAGTAGGTAATTTTTCAAGTGCTTCCATACCGTCGGAGACAGAAATTATCTCAAATCCTTTCATAGCTAAAGCGAACGAGACAAATTTTCTAATAGACGGCGAATCGTCGGCTACAAGAATTACTTTTTTCATAGTTACTTTTTACTCCTTCTTATACCCGATAGTCTTTGGAAAGCTAACTAATGCAAATGCTTTTGAGATCATATGCAATGTTTCGGCATAGCCTATAAAAAAATAACCACCTTTGTTTAGCGAGTTATACAAATTAGATACTACTCTTATTTTAGATTTCATGTCAAAATAAATAAGGACATTGGCACAAAAAATAATATCGAAACCGCCCATAGTTTTCATGGTCAAATCGTCAAACAAATTTGCAATTTTAAATGAAACCATTTTTTTTATTTCTGGTTTAACTTCAAAATTGTTTCCATCCGCAATGAAATATTTTTTAAGATAATAAACAGGAGTATTGCGGATAGAATATTCTTTAAATTTTCCTTCTTTCGCAGTATCGATTACAGCATGGTTAATGTCGGTGCCTACAATTTCAAATTCTACATCGGGGAATTTAGGTTTTATTAAATCGGTAATAATTATTCCAATCGAATAGGCTTCTTCGCCGCTTGAAGATGCTGCGCTCCAAATTCTTATCTTAGGTTTTCCGGTTTTCCTTTTATAGGCAATTATCTCCGGCAGAACAGTTGAAGCAATTGCGTCTAACTGTGGTTGGTTTCTAAAAAAGAATGTTTCGTTTATAGTAATAGCTTCGTATAAATATTTTTTTTCATTACTGCTGCCGGGATGTGTTTTCAAAAAATTCAAATATTCATCATACGATTCCATATTAAGATAGCTTATTCTTTTTTGAAGACGGCTTTCAAGCAAATATTTTTTATTGTCTTGAAAATATATTCCGCAGTTGTCGTATATATATTTTCGGAAATTTTCAAATGCTAAATCAGAAAATACCGATACAACTTTCTGCTTATTTTGAAGTGAATTTTCTTGTTTTGTTATAGTATTATTTAAAAAAGTCATATTTTATATTTTCATTTCACCATGAACTAAAAAACGGATTTTTGAGATTGAATAATTTTCGCCCGCTCACTAACCATTTCCTCTTTATCATTTGCCAACTCTGATATTGCATGTTCAGTTTCGGGACTATTGATACCCCCAAGAATTTCAAGCAACCACAATTTATTCCAAATATTATCATCTTCTAAAATCTTATCTAAAAATAGCACTGCGGTACTTTGGTCAAATGCAAAAAGATTTTCGGTTGCGGATTTTCTAATTTCTTCATCCGGGTTATCAAGGCATCTTGTAAACGAGTCAGTCAAATTTCTAATTTGAATATTTGACAGATTTTCTTTTACTCTTTCAACATCCATAGAAACTAATTCCAGTGTAAGCCCAAGGAGGTTTTTTAAGTTGGGGGGGGATTGATTTATTATTGAAGGTACTATTTCAAAAAAAGTTTGTGCTTCTTCGAAAATTTTTGGTTTTATTATCTCATCGGTTTCATAATCATCACCAAATAGTCTTAAACATGCAGCAAATGTTTCATCTCCATCAAAGGCAGTAAGCAAATTAGCGGCAGGTTTTTTATATTTAGCCGGAGCTTCTTCAGAAGTTTTTAAAACCATATTTTTCATTCTTTCGTCATAAGGGACATTTAAGCTGAATTTTTCTTTCAGCAAAAAAATTGATTCTACAGTAGGCCAAATAAGGGGTCCCTCAATCTCGTTTAATTCCGACAAAAGAAAGAAAAATGCTTCTTCATTACCCACAAGCCCTAAGCTTTCGATCATTGAAAATTTGGTAAGATCGTCTTCCTCATTATATTTTAAAAAGATGAAATCCAAAGCTTTAGGAGTGCCTATTCTCCCAATCGCCTCAATTATAGTCGGTTTGTATAACTCATTTTTTTCATAAATCGGGAGTATGACGTCTATGGCTTCGGCATGATGAAGATTTCCGAGAGCCTCGATACATGCCATGATAACATTATCGTTGTTGTTGTTGTTTAAAAGATTCAAGATATCCGGGGCGGCTTTCTCGTCGCCAATTAGACCAAGAATGTCCACAATAAATTTTTTGTCGTCATTGTTTACAATTTTAAGATATTCTACCATGGCATTTATAGCGCCGGTGCCGATTTTAAGTAGAATTTCACCGGCTAAATTCCGGGTGGAAATATTGGAAGATGAAATGTGTTTTACCAGGTTGTATGGTATTTGAGGGCTAGAATTAAGTGCAAGCATTAAATCGACGGAATTACGCACACCTTTGTCCGGATCCTCTACAAGCAAACAAACAATTTCTGCAATTTCGTCGGTTAAACTTTCATTAATTAAAGCTTCCACCGCCATACTTCTTACAGAAGGATCATCCGATTTTAATTGACTTATCTTGCTGAGATGCGGATTTTCAATTCGGACCATTTACAAAAGCTTCCAAGAAAATTTCAAAATAATTAAGTTTTGCCAAAACCTGTCTAAACAATTATCCCTGAATTCAAATCTTTTTTAAAATGACAAAATTAGTGCCGTGAAAAAATGCCCTTTGCATTGAGAAACACTAACATGTAATTCCAATGAATGCGTAATATTAGCCAGTTGAAAAATGTTCACCAAAAATATATCAAGCAACGCCTTTGCTATTCATGAAGCCAGTATATAGCTTGTCTGTCCCAACTATATGCTCCACCAACCATTTTTTAAGGAAGTTAAGCACGTCTTGGGAAATAACTATTTTACCATCTTTAAATTCTTTTTCTATTTCCAGTACCTGTTTTACAAGCTCGTCATGAAAGGATTTATGTTTTACATATCCGGGATAGGAATACTTCAACATTAAAGATTCTTCATGAGCAAAATGTACCTGCGTATAAGAAATTAACTCGCTAATTACTTTGCCTATAACTTCCTTTCCTTTCCCATCCTTCATAGCAGAATGAAGCTGATTTATAAGGTCTACCAATTTTGAATGTTGTTGATCTATACTTTTAATCTTTACACTGTACTCATCAGACCAATTTAGAAGTGCCATATTTTTTCTTTCCGTATTATTTCGATTCCAGATTATTTTGGGAATAGGTCAGTTGTTATGAATTTTGAAATTCATACACCTTTTCACTTCTTGATGGTAGTTTAGGATTTTCAGAAATCTTAAAGTGACTCATTAAATTTTCAAGATTATGCGTTAGATTGCTTAAATCCTCTGCAGACTTCGCAATTTGCTGCGATCCGGCAGC
The DNA here is from genome assembly GCA_021831685.1 of Bacteroidota bacterium. Taxonomy (GTDB): domain Bacteria; phylum Bacteroidota; class Ignavibacteria; order Ignavibacteriales; family Ignavibacteriaceae; genus FEN-1297. Next base: position 11,013 of record JAKBMG010000039.1, read on the forward strand.
GCTTTCTTGAGTAACATTGCTTATCGACTCAACATTCTTACTTATTTCTTCGGCTGACGCGGATTGTTCTTCGCTTGCAGCTGCTACTAATGCAGCAACATCAGAAACCTTTTGAGCCTCCGCAATAATTTCCCTTAAAACTTCGCCTGCTTTATTTGCCATTTCTTTGCCATTTTCAACTTCATGTTTTCCCTGTTTCATAGATTCTACCGCTTCCACGGTATCCTTTTGAATTTGCTTTATCATACCTGCAATTTCTTTTGTGGCTTTAGTGGTTCGCTCTGCTAATTTTCTTACTTCGTCGGCAACCACGGCAAACCCGCGCCCTTGTTCGCCGGCTCGTGCAGCCTCAATTGCAGCGTTAAGGGCAAGCAGATTTGTTTGATCGGCAATATCATCAATAACCTGAATTATTTCTCCTATTTCATCGCTGCTTTTGCCAAGGGCTTCAACTGTCAGCGCGGATTTTTCAACCACCTCTGCAATCCTCATCATACCTTGAATTGTATCCTCTACTACCGAGCCGCCCTTGAATGCTTTATCTCCCGAACTTTTAGCTGTATCGGCTGCTATAGAAGCATTTTTAGTATTATCTATAATTGTCCTGGTCATTTGTTCAATAGCTTGCGCTACTTCTGTAGTTTGATGGGTTTGCTCTCCGGCTCCGGCAGCCATCTCTTCTACACTTGCAGATATTTGATTTGAAGCGCTTGCAGTAGCTAATATTGATTCGCTAACTTTTTGCAGCGCTTGAGAAAGCGATTCGTTAACGGTGTTAATATTATCTTTAATTAATTGATGATCTCCCTTATAATTACCTTTTACTCTTACGGTAAAATTACCATTAGCCATTATCTTCAGCACGTCTGCTGATTCATTTAGCGGGGCAACAATTGCATCAAGTATTGAATTTATACCTTCAATCAGTTTGCCCCATTCGCCTTCAAACTTCGAGGAATTACCCCGCAAAGCTAAGTTTCCTTCTTCATTTGCTTTAATCAGCATATCAGCTTCCAAAAGAAGAGATCCTATTGCTTCAACTTCTTTGTTAAAAGCAATTGCAAGAGAATCTTTTTCGGATGCTAGCGTCACCTTGGTGATTTGACCCGAAGCAATTCTTTCTGCAGCATGAATTTTTTCAATTTGAGCTCCTTGCAAAGACTTTAAGGATTCCGCCAGCTCACCCATTTCATCTTTTGAATTCTGTTCGATCTTGTTATCATAATTTCCAAGTGCAAATTCTCTAACAACATCCCTCATTTTTTCAATCGGCTTTGTAATAGCTGGCGCTAAAAGAAACACACCGGTTAGTAAGACTATTCCGCCAATTCCCATTCCTATAATTGTGATAATGATGGAATAATTTTCGCTGCTGCTTGCAGATTGGCTAATATATTGAGCTTTTTGAGAAAGTACATGCCTTACTTCTTGAAATTTTTTCTGCAGTTTAGCTCCTACTGCTTCACCCGAAGACGTGGAAATATCTGCAGCCATGTCGTATGCCTGAGTAGCGGAAGCACTAAGGATTGCATCAGCAACAGTGCTTTTATAATCCCCCCAAATATTTTTCACATCAGTTAATTCCTTCTTAATGTCAGCGTTCAGATTACTCTTTAAAAGGGAATCTATATCTAAGTCAACCGAAGCTTTAAGAGTATTATATTCTGTAGCGTTATCATTAAATTTGGATGCAAATGCAGGCATAGACATCTGCATCATTAAAAATTGAGTACTTTGGAAATCGGAATATATTTTATTTATCTGTGATTCAGGGGCAACATAATCTTCGAATATTTGATTCTTGACGTGTACCATACTATTAAGTTGAAATAATCCGATGACTGCAATAATTGTTGAAATTAAAGCTAACGAGGCGAAACCGCCCTGTATTTTCCTGACAAATTTTATATTTGAAAACCAATTCACTTTAATCACCTAAATGTTAATTCATTATATGTTTTTAATTAAGCTTAAAAGTTACCGGTAATGAAAGCTTCACTTTCACGGGTACACCGTTTTGTTTACCGGGAATAAACTTTACTTCTTTTACTCCGTTAACAGCCGCTTCATCGCAACCGCCGCCAATTCCTTTCAATACTTTCACATCATTTACTTTCCCATTTTCATCGATATAGACTAATAGGTATACTTTTCCTTCAACCCCAGCTTTTTTTGCCATTTCAGGATATTCAATACGCTTATATATTGAAGCGATTCCGCCAACCGGTTGAGGCATTACTTGGGCAAAGGGTAAGTATGGATCTTGTTGTGCGTTAGCATTATTTGAGAGTAATATTGTTGTAAAAGCGGCGAAAAGAATAATTAATAGAATATTTTTTTTCATAATGGTTCCTTGTATATATTTTCCCATTTGTATTATCGAAAATTTTTCAAAAATATTTATGCCTTACCGCCAAATAATTTACCGTGACCATTTCCGTTCCCGCTATGAGGTGAAGTAACTTTATAAGAATTTAATTTCCCATCTTGATTAATATTAATGCCGGAAAGGGCTTTGCCGGGAGAATTATTAAGATGAAATTTCTTTACAATATTTTCTAAATTTTGTGTCAGCTTGATTAGATTTTCAGATGATTGAGCAATTTGCTGAATGCCCTGTGCGCTTTGTTGAGTTACTGTACTTATTGCATCGATGTTTTTGCTAATTTGTTCTGCAGCAGAGGATTGTTCTTCACTGGCAGCAGCTACCTGAGCAACTATATCGGACGTTTGTTCTGCGCCTTTAATTATATCACCCAAAACTTCTCCGGCTTTGCCTGCTAATTCTCTTCCTTTATCTACTTCTTTTGTGCCTTGTTTCATTGAGACCACAGCATCGTTGGTATCTTTCTGAATTTTTTTAATCATCGTTTCAATTTCTTTAGTAGCTTTTGTAGTACGCTCGGCTAATTTTCTAACTTCATCGGCAACAACAGCAAAGCCCCGTCCTTGATCGCCGGCGCGAGCTGCTTCAATGGCTGCATTAAGTGCAAGAAGATTTGTTTGATCTGCAATATCATCAATCACCTGGACAATTTCACCAATCTGATCGCTGCTCTTACCAAGCGCTGCA
>JAKBMG010000076.1:0-3701 GCA_021831685.1 Bacteroidota bacterium
AAAAAGAGAATTTAATAAATCTTTCTTTTTAGAAGTCATAAATTTTAGACTATATTTAGTTGAACGTATCATTTAAAATTATATTTGTCTATATTTGTCTATAAAATGATTAAAGTTTTACTATACCAAGAAACTTTGTATATTATTGAAATGGTTCATTACCGATGACACGTATTGTTGTACAGTTGGTGTTCCTTTTTGAGACACTGGAGAAGTTCCAGGCCCTCCGTAATATCCAGCTGCTGCATATTCATATGAACCATATTTACTATATATATCAGCAAGATACTTAGCTCCACAATTCAAATTCGTGGTTGGGTCATATAATTGCGTTGCTGATAATCCACACTCTGACATTCCTGTCGATGGTTCGATTTGAAGCAATCCTATTGCTCCGGTTGATGATACCGCATTAGGATTTCCATTACTTTCCTGTTTCATTTCAGCAGCTAAAAATGCTGGTGATATTCCGTATTTGGCAGCTATGGATTGTATTGACGGCCACCATTGCGATATATTACCGTACTTTATCGGCCATATGATATTTTTTTCGATGACCGATACTACTGGTTCTTCGATTGAGGGAATAAATGCTAACCCCGCAATTATAGCTATAATTCCGGCTGGAAAAATCCACTTCGGAAAATTTTTATCAGGCATGTATACTCCTTATTTAAAAAAGAGTAATTTTTTTATAGTTTATTGCCCTGTTATGGGCTATTTTATTTGGGGAGTGGGGATAACCCACTCCTTTTATGTAAACTCGGCTCACTTGTTAGAGCCGATTTCTTATTTTATATTGTATCATTGAATTAGGAATATTTTCAATTGAAAATTAATTTTGGAACATGAATTATGTTAAAGGTTATTAAAAAAAATTATATGGTTATTTAAAAAATAAAATTGATTGTTTCTTACTTATGTGTTATTATTATTATATGGAAATAAAAGTTACGACAATTACTTGTAAAAGGTGTGGATATACTTGGGTTCCAAGGAAAACAGATATTAGATTATGTGCAAAGTGCAAAACTCCGTATTTTGATAGAGAACGAAAACCAAAAAATGAAAAAGAAGGAGAGATTAAAAATGAGTAGGGTATGTTTTAATGAATTTTTACAACATTTAATGGATAAAAGAATTACAGTTGATGATGTAAATAATTTTATTGCTATGTGGGTTAAATGTGTTGAGCGTGAAGGTAAAGAAGCTGAATTTTCTTTTTCTTATTGTGTCATGAATCCAAAAAATGATTATGAAGTTACTGATTCTGCTCACATTGTTTATGCTTTAAAGGATACTATTTTAATTAGTATAGAAGATTTAAAAGAGCACATTAATAAAGAAGAAGATGATTTTATTAATTGGTCTTTAGTTAGAGAAGAGAGTGATTTTTATGAAATTACAACACAATCAGAAATTGATGATAATATTAATGGTAATTGTTAGGAAACTATATGTATATTATAGTGATAAAATTTATTTATAAGGATGATATTAAAAATGAATAGTAAAAAATTAAATGAATTATTAAATAAACTTGGTATATCAAAAGAAGAATGGAAAAATAAAAACAGGTTAGAATATGAAGAAATAATAAGTGGCAAAAAACATAAATTTTGTGAATGTGGATGCGGCAAAGAAATTAAATTAGACCCTAAATATAAGATGGATTATATACATAAGAGAGGAATACCAAGATATCTTCCGGGTCATTGTCCTCGTTCATCAGAGACAAGAAAAAAAATTAGTGAAGCTCAAATTGGTGAAAAAAATCATATGTGGGGTAAAAAAGGAGAACAACACCCAAGAACCGGTTCAAAACAAACAGAAGAAGCTAAAAATAAAATTAGAATAGCTCAAACTGGTAGGATTCCAAGTAAAGAAGAATTAGAAAATAGAAGTAAGTCTATGAAAGGTAAGTTAGCTGAAAATAAGAATCCTATGTTTGGTATGACGGGTGATAAAAATTCTTTTTGGGAACATAAACATACAGAAGAAAATATAAAAAAGAATAGGGAATGGCATATAGGAAAGATACTTACCGAAGAAACAAAAAATAAAATAGGCACAGCAAGTGCTAATAGAATTATTACTGAAGATACAAGAATCAAATTACGTAATATTTTCTTTAAAAGGATGGAGAAGAATAATGGTTTAAACCCATTATTTGGTAATGGTTTTTGGGGTAAATTTTTTTCATATAAAATGAATAAATATATTTTCTTTGAATCATCTTATGAATTAGCCGCATTTTATATTATCGAGAATAATTCTAATGTATTATTATATGATAGAAATAAAATATATATTCAATATGAACATAATGGGTTTCATAGATATTATCCCGATATTTTTATTACTTATAATAATGGTAATTCTGAAATTATAGAAGTTAAGCCAAAGTATTTTTTAAGTGATACATTAAATGAGATTAAGTTCAAATCTGCAATAGAATTTTGTAAAAGTAATAACTTTAAGTTTACTATATGGACAGAAGATGAACTTTGTGGTATAAAAAATATTAGAAAAATAGTTAATGAGTGTATAAATACAGATAGGATTTTTATTTTTAGATTAAAAAAAATAAAAGAGAGGATGAAAAGTTTTCCATCCTCTCTTTAAAGTAAAAAAATCCTTTAAAATCAAAGGGTTTTTACGATGAGCTGACGCCGCGCTTCAAAATCCCATCGAGAACCATGTGGAATGGTAGATTAGCTGTGAGGTTAGCAACTGCTGCTCCTGCAAATCCGGTGAATGCTGTATTGCCATTGAAATCGAAGCGAAAGTTAAAAGTTTCTCCGCCGTACAGCAAAAATCTTACTGGATTCTTGAGCTTCGCTCCGTCTGCCGGTGTACCAAGTGACGCTATTTCCTGATTTGCTGTAGTAGCGTAACCAGTGATACCGCACCCGGAATTCATCATAGCGATGGGCAGGTTAAAGATTTCGATATCGCCTTCACGGAGGAAGGTGATAGTACCAGCGGCCAGTACGTTCTCGATATCGGAAATCTGAGTATGTGCGCCGTTAGCGGCGGGCCTCCAGCGGGGGATTATTCTCATTGCACTGACTTCATAAGTCCAGCCGACCTGAATCGTGGAGAACTGACGAAGGTTAGTATCTGCCAGCACCTTTGACTGAGGAGTCCTAAAGAAATAGTCCTGAGTAAAGCCATTTGCTACAACAACGGTGTCATAAAGCCAGTATGGGCGAACATCGCTCAAATTCACCGTTTGAGTCCCGGTCGGGGTTTTAATCTGAAGCTGAGTATTTGGCATCTTGAATCCTCCTCTTTTCTAGTAGCTCCATAGTCTACAGTAGAAATTTAAGCAATTTCTAGTAGCTCCATAAGCTTACAGTAGAAATTTAAGTTCTCTAAGAGAACTTTTAATGAACAACGAGTTCTTCTTCACCTAATCCATGAACTTCTTCTGCTACAAGTACGCCGTATGGTTTCTCTGTAACTGTTACCTGACCAAGGCCAGCGGTAGGAGCTACAGAAGCAACTGAAGGAGCGGCGGACGGCATAACACTGGAAAGCATTGGAGCTAAGAACCCGGTAAGCACGATTGCGCCGCCACCGATAGCGAGTCCACTTGATACGGTTGGATATTTATCATGGGTATAAGCGGCACCAGCTATTACAACGCCAGCCAGTATGATGTTCTTTATCATCCCGCTCATGGTAGGCATGATTTT
>JAKBMG010000076.1:3711-13899 GCA_021831685.1 Bacteroidota bacterium
GCAGCATATTAGTAACTAGTATACCGCCAGCACCAACTGCACCACCGATAATAAATTCTTTACCACTTGAGGCCCATTCAGCACCGAGTCCCATATCATCATAGTGATGTCTCATTCTTCCCATATCTCCTAATTCAGATGATTTACGTTCACATGCAGGGCAACCTTCAAATACTAAAGCCTTCGCCATATTATAATCCTCCTTCTAAGTTATTTGATTTAGTTCTATTAATTGCATATTGTCCCATTAAAAATATTAGTCCGCCAATTAATATTCTCTTCATATTGTAAGGACTTGATATACTTTTGTCAATATCTTTTTTTAGTTCTGCTTTTACTTTATTAGAAAAGTTGTTATCAAAAATACCTGCATTGGTTAATTTTTCGGTTATCATCCCTCCTAATAATTCAGGAACAACCTCAAGAAACTTTGCTGGATTGTTCTTTTTTAATGAATCGGTTAATACGATAATTTCTTTATTCATGATGTTTTTTGTATTGTAGGTGATGTTGGAGCTTGTATTGGTGAAGTAATTATTGTTGGTAGATTAGGCAAAGTAAAATTAGAAATATTTGGAGCTATTTTTTCAAATGCAGAGTATAGTATTACTACTGCTGCTGCTCCAACCGTTAAACTTCTTAATGTTTTTGAAAAAATAAGAAATGGAGCGGATATTAGTAATATTGTACCAAAGTTAATTTTTGACAAATCAACGGTATCCGCTCCGTATTCCGGTCGTTCAGATGGAGGTAAATCTCTTTCAACTATTCGTGCCGTGGTGTTATCCTTCCTTTCTTATTTTAATCTATTCTTCTATGCTATGAATTTTATTTTGCAATTACCGCACCCGGCCCAAGTATGCTTCGTGTGAATCCCTGTCCTACTGCTACCTTAGTAGTTGTACTAGTTATAGTTTGAGGTGAAGTAATGCCTCCCGGCCCAATTATGCTAGGGCCGAATCCCTGTCCAGTTGCAGTGGGTATAGGCATACTTTGTGGAATTGAGCTTGACCATATTCCTCCCGGCCCAAATCCAGTAGGTTGTAGCCCAACGGGTATAGTTGATGTTTCTGGAGTTATCCTAGGATGCTGTACAAGTGTAGCTTCTACATTCATACTTGGACAAGCTTGTGCTTTTTCTCCTTTTTTGGCTGGTTTAGCTGTGCATGGAGCACAGGTTAAATCAACAAAGTTATTTTGGTTAATAGTATTTTTACCAGTTTTAATTGATGGTTTGGTCTGACACGTTGCTGATAACACCGATGTTGCACCTGATGGTACATCGAACATTAACATTTTTATGATGTCCTCCTTTTAATGATTAGCATAGTTACTATTATTATGCCTCCGATGCCAAAAAGAATCAAGGGGATGGTTGATGATGGCATAGTTGTTGGTTGTGGAATTATAACTGGTGATATAATTTGTTGACATGTTTTAGTGACGGAATTATATACTTGTCCAGATGGACATGTCATTTGTGTTAATGCTGCACTTGAAATTGTTGTACCTCCTGTTGTTACAGAAAATGGGATAGTACTTAATAAGCTACTTATTGGGCCAAATATGGATGAAATAATAGAGCTACTTGGTTGTGGTGTTGTTGGTTCAGTGCTTGTTAAGAGTCCATCCCCATATGATACAATTATTGGCATTATTATGTACTCCTTTTGCGCCTTATCAATATAAGCGCTAAAATACCTGCTGCTGCAATACCAAGTATGATTATTGGTGTCCAATTTATTGTTGGAGTTACTGTTGGAGTTATAAAAGTAGGAGGCTGAGTTGGAGTAGTTGTTGGTGTTGTTGATAGAGTAAATAATCCGGGTATATTGAGCGATACGGCTGCTCCATAACCAAGGGGTTGAGAGAGAATTAAATCTTGTCCATAGCTTCCTCTAGTTTTTACTGGGGAAGACGGTTTAAAAGATGATGTCTGAGCTATAAGCATGGAATTTTCCTCCTATACATATAAATTTATATTCTTATTTATCGCATTTGAGAATTCTTTTTCATAGTCTTTTTCAATACAATAACATATTCCTTCAGTTGTAAGACGTATTTCTCCAGCATCTTTATTATCAATAAATATTGTATAAATATTTAAATTTATTCCACTTATTTGAGTGAACATTGGCATTTCTTCTTTTGCTCTTATTATAACAATAGGGAATTTTTCAGGTTCTTTAATTGATTCAGCAAGTGCTTTTACAAATTTAAAATGAATCGTTTCAACATAGAAACGCCATAATTGGTTCATGAACCAAGATATTCGTTCTGTTTCAAGTTCTTCTCTTGGCATTTTTATGCTCCTTTATATTTCACAGTTATTTTTTATTATTAAATTCATTTCTTTATCCAATAAATCTTCTGCATCTATTAATGTTTGTTCTACTAATTTATTTTGTTCAATAATATAACTTCTTGGAAACTTATAATTAACTAATTTAAGAAAGTGTAATTCTATTGCTATTTCTTGATATATTTCATCTATAATAAATAGGTATCTTAAGTATCTTTTTTCTTTAAATTTTGTAATATAGTTATTTAAATTATATCGTTTCTCTATTATTTCATCTAATATTTGTTTTTCATTTAACATAATTGATTAATCTCCACATTGTAGTACAAAATCTTTTTTCTTTGCATATTTAGGTTGGTCGCCAACGCCATAACTTTTATTTGTTCCATCGAGCGCAGTCCATCCATATTTTTTTAAGTATACAAGGCTATAGATATGGTGAAATGGCATATCGGCTCTTGATGCCATGATGCGTAAACCAACCTCATAACCAACACTCATTAACATACTGTCTGTTAAAATACTAAAGTCGTCGCAATCCCCTGAATGTAATTGCAGTATTCTTTCAGGAGTATGGTAACTATCTTTACATCTCACATCTTTTCGATACTGTATATTTTTCTTTATATAGTCAAATATTGCTTTTACTTCATCGAGTTCATTTTTCTCTCTGGCTCCATATTGTCTTAGAATATTTAGTGATAATTCACGTATAGCTGGACTTTTTGCTCCTTCTTCTATAAGGTTAGCAATAAGTTGTATTCTATCTTGTTCAGTTGCGACATCATATTCGCCCCTTAATCTCATATTTGACATTTTATATTATTTTCCTTTATTTTTATGGGCATTTACAAACGCTTCTTCTTTCAACTTCCAGTTCTTTGCCTAATTTAATAAGTTTATCAGTTACATCGGTGACAATGTCATGAAGTTCATCATATTTATCATTAAATGATGTAAGATTTGTTAAAAATGTTTGAAGCATACTGCTTTTTATAATTGCATCCATTAAAAACTCATATTCAGATTCTTTTCGATAGTCCCATGGCATAGTTATGACTCCTTTGTTTTTAATATATTGGTATTCTAAATCTTTTAGATAATGTATCTAATAATTGTTGTCCTTTACCTTTTCGTGGTAAATTCATCCTTGCTTTATTAAATGAGAATGCGAATGCCCACTTTTTTACTATACTTTTATCATCTGAAAAATCCATTTTTATTATGAAATAAATAAAGGTATCAAGAATTGTTCCTCTTAATCCTTCATTTTCACCTATTTTTATTAAATCGCAAATGCTTAACATAGTTTATAATACACAGCCTTGCATTTTATTTTTTCCAGATGATACTTGTTTTTCGATAAATTGTAATGTTTTTCGATATGCAATATTTAGTTCTCTTAATAATTCTCCATCAATAATACCTATTATATGTTCCATGCCAAGAACTTTAGAGTATTCTTCTATTGCATTATTTAAATCTCGAAATATTCTTTTTGATTCAAACTTTTTTGCATATTCATATGCTTCTTCTACTTCATGCCTATAACTATTTATTATTTGTGTTTTTTCCAGTTCATTTATCATAGTTTATAATATCTCCAAAATTTTTTATAAGAAAAATTTAAAAAAACTTGCAATTGTGATTATATTACTCATCCATGCTATTGATTCATTTGTTGGTGGTGTTATTACTGGATATGAAACACATTTCCCAGTACCGGGGTCAATAATTTGGCCATTTGGGCATTTTTGTACACCAGCACCATCTTCTATTCCATCGTATCCATAACTTTTTTTTATTTCCGCTATTAACATAGTTTATTTTCCCTGTGGTGGAGTTGGATATTGTGGTGGTGTATATGTGGGAAAGGGTGTTATTGGAGTCAGGTATTTTTCACCCGCTGGTTTTTTTAGTATAAAGATAAGTCCAATTACACTTCCTGCTATAAGCAAATAAAATATTGATGGTTGCATTCCCATAATTGTAGGTTTTACTCCAGCAGAAGCAGCTTGTTGTGCCATTGCTAATGCTTGAGCTTGTGACATTCCAGTATTCATATAATTAGCTGTTTGTGAAGCTATCGCTTGTGCTTGAGCAGCCTGATATCCCTGAGCCATTAATTGTTCAATAATGGATTGTAGTGTTGCTGATGTTGGTGAAATATTATTAACTGGTGGAGCGGTTGTTACCGGGCCTTTACCAGCCATCACATTTTCGGCCATTATTATAGCCTGTCCTTCTGATATACCTTGTGCTTCATAGCTTGTAATTAAGGTATCCATTTGATAAGCCTGGTCTGTTGAGTAACCATTATTGAGCAATGATTGCACGATTGTTTGATTATGTGGCTTACCATCAGCACCAATAAATGTATTTGATACTCCACTAGCATTTGCTGCTACTGTTTGATTTAAGTTTCCTGATGCTGTATTGACAGCTTTATTAGCATTTCCTTGTAATAGTGACTGTATTTCTCCGGTAATGCCCGGAAAGCCGGGTATGAGTTCACTTGTGGCTGAGCCAGCGGGCAATAGAGGGCTTACAAGGCCGCCCACAACGCCACCAGCGGCCCCACCGGGTATAGCGGTCAACGGTTTATTGCCATGTTCACTAAGGATACCACCTATTGTTCCGGTAACAGCAGAAACAGTATTACCTGAACCAGTTAAAAATCCAGTAAGACCACCTATACCAGCACCCAATACATTAGTCCAATTCATAATAAAACCAAAGCCGTCATAGTTTTCGGTTTTCTTTATTGGTTTAGCTGTTGCGATTAGCATATAAGTTAGCTCCTTTATTTTTTCAAAGTTGTTGGTGTTTTTTCTATTATACCCGATGTCGATGATTTTCGTCCAAACAATAAAAATATTACAATTCCACCGGCCAACAATAAGGGTAAAGAACCCCCCAACATTCCTGCCTGCACAGCAGTTGGGGCCGTTACTGGGACTTGTGCATTACTCTGTGTTGCATATGGAATAACGGATGGTTGAGAATAATTAGACGGTAATACACTCGGATTTGAATAATTATATGGTAATACTGTTGGTTGATTAGTTCCATATGGTATAACTGAAGGTTGTGGCACTGGTGTTGTTCCTACTGATGGTTGAGGTTGTGTTGGTTGGGACTGTGCAGAGTAAGTATTATCATTAATAGTAACAACATTAGGGACTACGAAGCTATAGCATGCTTTAGTTGCATCGTCATTACAAGCAATAGGAGTTAGATATGCCGAACTTATTTCATTGGGTTGTAATTGTCGGGATAGGGTTACATTGAGGGTATTTCCATTAGGAAGTACAATTGTATAGACGAACTGTCCTGATGAGCTTTGTCCGGCATAAGCTAATGTGTTTGAATTAAGAGCAATTGCATTAGATGGAGGTGCTGGAGCAGCCTGTGTTGATGGTGCGGGTATTGGTTGTACAGTAGCAATAACAGGTTTAGGAGCCATCATTCCTTGTAGGAACTGTGGCCCAAGGGTTTTAGCAACAGTTAATCCGATTCCGCCAAGCGTGGATAAAAGAGTACCCGTACCTAAAAAACCTGCCCCAGTTGTAGTTAATACAGGAGCAGTTACAGAAAACATTCCGAGTGTTGGAGCGGCCCCTATTGATGCTAATCCACCTCCTGAAATAGCAGTAGTAAGCGCGGGGGTTGTGGCACTCATTGCTGCTGCTGTTGTACTTTCAGCTGCTGTTGCTGCGGCTGATACAGTTGTTGCGGGGGCAGCAGCCGCTCCGGCACCTACTAAACTACTAAATGCTGCTGGTGCAGCTATTGCCATAGTCATAGCTGTAATTATAGCGATACCAACAGCCATGGCTATGTATTTAACGAACGATGTTTTTTCTTTCTGTACATCAATTGTTTCGTTTTTGGTTTGTCGATTATAACTTACTATAATTTTATTACCCGGATAAGTCTTGATATCGAAATCGTTCATTCCGAGCATGAAAGCATATCGAGTTAACTGAGGGGTATCAGTAATATTTATACTTGATGGAACTTGTGAAAAGGTAGTATCCATTACAGTAAAACCACGTGGGCCTTTTTGTGCAGCAACAGAAAGAAAGTCTCTTCCCTCAGGAAATGTAAAGAACATACTCCAAAAATCAACAGTATTAGGACTGGGATTAAATGAACCCCCATCGGGAGCAGGAGGCATATCATTAGCTACTACATAACTTATTGTATTAGGTTGTAATTGTGATGGGTCTGATACTCCATATATTTCAGTAAAAGAAGTATTGGTTGGTTGTGAATAAGCATTGAAATTGCGAATTAAGGGAAGCCAGTTCTGAAAAATAGTTGCTCGATTAGCATAAGCTGCATCAGCATATGCAGAAGAAATATGAGAGCCATTTGGATATGTAGCAATAGGGTCAGATGATGGAACAATAAATTGAAGCCAATATGAATAATACCAAGCATTTAGTTGTAAGGGATGTGGTGCTGGGCCTTGAGGTAAAACAACTTGAAACGAAAACGTAAACGGTTGATATTCAGACATAGCATTTGCAATTATATCACTTTCAGGGCTACCATCAGGATTAATTGTAATCCAGTTTGCTGGATTCATTGGATATCCTTCGTTATTATATGTACGTTGAGTAGCAGAGAACGCAAATTCAGAAGCTATTTGAGGCCCAGGAGGAGCTAAGTTTGATGGTAGAGCGAAGTAAGTTGGCATGGGTGATACCGGGCCAGTTAGTGAGTTTAATTTTTTAGCTGCAAGTTTTAGAATGGGTTCTAAGGTAAACGGATAAGCGGCCACGAAGTCCGAAACACTACTAAAGGTTTGTCCGGGGGCCAATAATGTTTTAGATGGGTCTGAAGAACCTCCAAAACCAGAATAGGAATAGGATTTTCTTGATTTATGGGCAATAGGGAGCAAGAAAGATTGGTCTTCTTTATCAAAGAACATCGAACCCGATTTAGGAACAATGGATTTCCCCTTAGTTATCGGTATGTTATAAATTCTTTTAGGTGTTGATGTATTAATAGTTATCAATTTAGTTTATCCCCACAGTAAAGACCGAATAGTTGCAAATAGATTTGGTTGAGTAGTTGATGGTTGTGCATACTTTATTACTGTGCTTGTTTGTTGTGGAGTTGTTGATGAACTACCCACATAGGACGATGGAGCAATAGTTGATGCTGTTTGTGATGGATAGGAACAGATAAGTGTATCTGTATTATATACCTGTCCAGATGGGCAATCACATCCAGCATCGGGATAAAATACCATTGTTGGAGGACAACTTGATGCTTGGCATTGTCCGGTATCAATATTAAGCGACTGACCACTTCCACATGAAGTACTAGGACTACTTTCTGAACAAACTCCAGTTGTTGGGTCTGGTGATTGACCATTAGGGCATGAGGTTTGAGTTGAGTTACTAGTTGCAGATGAAATACATAAACCAGTAGCGGAGTCGGGAGCATATCCTGTTGGACAACTATTTACACAGGAACCATTTAGCAAGAATTGTCCATTAGGGCATAATGTACTTGGAGAGGTTGTGCTCATTACACATAAACCTGTATTAGGGTCAACAGTTTGTCCAATTGCACATGAACTGGTTGGAGGTATCACAGTTGGGTTGGATACCGTTGATGTTGGTTGACATACACCATTAATATCCACTGTTTCACCAGCAGGGCAAGTGTAGGTTGATGAAGATGAGGTTGGTATAACAGTGCTTGCTGGTGCTGGCGTTGCGACTGTCATGGCCCCTTGCGTTGTCATTGGTGCAGTAGGTGGCACAGCTGTAATACCTTGTGTTGCCGGCCCTATTATAACACCTTGTGTTGCTGGCCCTTTAAGTGCTCCAGTTATAGAATCAATACAAGTATTATTAAAAGGATTTAGAGTTTGTCCTGATGGGCATGAGTATGAAGGTGCATTAAGGTTTACATCTCCAAATCCCTCAAGGATGATACCCTGTTTAAGCTTCAATCCTTTAGGAACCAGTGAAGATGGTTGGTTAGGCCTCATTAGTCTTTTTTTAGTAATATAGGTTTTTTGGAAACCATATTCACTAACTAACATGGTTTTTTCCTCTTAATTTATTTAATAGTTGTTTCTGTTTCTTTTCTTATTGGTAATATTCTTGGAACCAGAATAACTATCACAACGATTCCAAGGGCAATAAGACCAAAGGTTTCGATGGTTTTAGTTATATCTGTTAGAGGCTGTGTTATTGGTGCAAATTGTGATGGGGCTTGTCCTACATTAAAATCTGTTATATTAGCAGATGAAACCCCCATCACATCTTTTATCACACCAAGTATATAATCCTGTATTGTTTTATAATCAATATCCTGTGTTGGTTGGATTGTTATAATATATCGGTTTCCAAGTATATTACCTATAATTGGTTTCGTTATTGATACTACATTCAATATTGGAGGAGAAACACGAGTCATAAGATTATCTTTTATTTCATTAGTAAATGAAGTAAAAGGATTGGTAATACTTAGACTTGTATCTACTGTAAATGTATATGTACCAGTAGAAGATAAGATTGTACTTGTATTAGTTGGTATTGCACCATATTCCGTATCACATGGACAACCCATTTCCTTTACTTCACAGGTTCCATAAGCACATTGTCCTAACGGTTTAGGTTTTGATATATTTATTGGAGTTATTATTAATGGCATAGTTATTTATTCCCTTTTTTATTTTAGGCAATTGTATAAAATATTTGTCCTCCGGGGCCAATTACGGGTTGGCTTCCAGATGGTATAAATGGAACATTAGTTTTTTGATAATACATGGAATATATACCAAATCCTATTACTCCAACTGCTAATATTATTAATAGGGTTTTAGTATCCATATCTTATTTACTCCTTATATCTTCTATAATTTTCTTTATATCTTTTTCAAGTAAGTCAGGATATTTATATTTTATATGTCTTATGATATTCTTTATATTTAATGTTGGTTCCAGTTCTTTTATTATACGTTTTATTTCATCATTCAGGTATGGAGTTTCCACGATTCCCAACTCCTTTCCAGTACAATATTTTTCTCTTTGTTCAGTACTTAATGCGCCTATTATACCTTTATGAAATTGTTTTTGGGGATATTTTCCATGACAAGAACCAGATGAAGCCTTCTCTTCATTGATTACTATACCACTATAATTTGGTTCATTTTTTCCGTATGATGTCGATGAAACAATAATATCTTTAGGGCTTAAATTTAATTTCGATGTTATGTTCCGTGCTATTTCTTCAGCTTGTGGAAGTGAATCAAAGGTTCTAAGAATCTTTTTGCCAGATTTAATAATTGTCCGAAAAGAATCAACGATATTTTCTTGTGTTTCTGATAATCTTCCTAATGTTTCGATTATCCATTGTTGTCCTATTTTCCTTATTTTAATCTTTATTTCATTCGATGAACCATATTCTTCTTCTTCTGGAATATAGTTATCTGGTTCTTGAATATAATGATTACAATATTTTTTTACTTGTTTTTGGGTTAATTGTCCTATAATACCTTTTTTGAATATTCTTCTACTTTCATGGCAAGCATTACAAGATTCGGTTGATGAAGCTTCTTTTTCATTAATGATTTTTCCACTATATTCTTTACCAAGTTCACTTAATCCAGTTAATTTTACACAATTACAAACCCTATTTTTTTCTGGTTGTCCTAATAATGATGGCATTGAAAGCATCTTATTAGCGAGGCTTGGTTTTGAGTAACCGAATCGTCCACGTTGCATAGCCATCCATATTTTATTTTCATCTTCATCAGGATAAAGAGTTTTGTCGGATAACTTACGTTTTATAAAAGTAGCTAAATCAAAAATATCATTTTCTTCTGCCCATTTCAAAATATCTTTAACTTTCAGATC
>JAKBMG010000145.1 GCA_021831685.1 Bacteroidota bacterium
ACTTCCGGTGGAAATCCAAAATTTCTTCTTTTTCAAATCATCAATAACTTTTTTAACCACTCCTATATTTTGCGCTTTCAATTGATAATCAGGATGCATTTTCAGTACATAAAGTCCTCCTTCAAAAAGGATTCTATCTATATCTTCCTGATAGGTATAAAACTGAAAGTCGGGCTGCGTTAAATTAAAATCTCTTATAACCTCATAATCATCCCTTCCGGTTTTGGTCATACTTACAAGCAGACTGTCTCCCCTAATAATTGTTTGAGGAACAGATCTGTCAGTTAAGGAATCGGAAAAGACGTACTTGTACTTAGCTTTTATTAATGCATTAATGGTGTTTTGATCATAGAATCCATAAAAAGGCATACAACCGATTACAGAAGAATTTGTTATAGCCTCTAAAGATGTTCTTGAACTCATTAATTTCTGATATTGAGTATCAAAATCATTAAGAGAATTATTTGTATCAGTTGCTGATGCAAGGTAGCCAAGGTCCAACAATGAACCGACTTCACCGTACCTGGTCAAAGATTGGATCACTCCTTTATTTTGTTCAGCCAAAGTTGGGTCAACAAAAAATGTTGCCTTCACTTTTTCAGAATTTAGAATACTCAGCAAATTATTTACGTCATTTAGATTGTGAGATAACTCAGGCACAAGCATTGCGGCAGCGCTATAATTTGAAGGCCAGTCTTTTGCAAAAGCAATAGGTTGGTAAGTTAACCAGCTCATACAGTTATTAAAAAGTCTGTCAAAGTAAATGTAGTCTTGTTGTTCACCTATAACCGAGTTGATTTCAAACCCCATCCAGACAAATCTACCGTAGCCATAATTACCGTATACAATACCAGCGCTCTTTTTTATTTTATCTCTTGTTAATCCACCTTGAAGTCTATAATTATACCAAAAACTTGCTTGAATAGTGCGTGGGTCTAAAACCTCAACAGAAATAGGGCGATCCCAGGTAGCAACTCTTAATGGATAACCAGCAGGTATATTTGCAGTAATCGGAAGTCCACCTCTCAAAGTATGAATTTTTGTAACTTCAATGTTAGAGATTTCTTTGGAAAATTTTAAACCGAATACCTGAGAAAAGAAATCCCATCCTCTCCATTTACCATCGTCCGAATAAGACGCCGTACCGCTTGTTGCAAATACACTTCCTCCTTTACTAATAAATTTTTTAAGCTGTACAATTTCTTTATCACTTAAAGACTTGGAACCCGGAAGGATTAAAAGTTTATATTTATATTGCAGCCCTAATTCAATTGTAGAATCTGCAATTACATCATATTTATACCCGGCATTATTAAGTACTCTTTCCCAAGAATTTATGTTATCATTAAGCCATGTACTTCCTTGCGGCAACATATTTTCTGTATATTTTGAATAGAGAATTCCGATATCCGGTTTACCTCCGGAGAATAAATCATTTAATAGTTTAGGATTCGGAACCAATTCAGTCGCATTAAAGCTGCCAAAGACTCCGCGCAAAATGAATAGATATATTAAGATTGAGCCGGCAAGAATTGTCAACCCGCTTAATATTATTAAGCCTTGATTAATCCCGTTCCACTTACGAGATTTTATCTCCACTTCAATGCTCCGCCATTTTTATCTTCTTTAGTGGGGACATACCCTTCGGAAGTGTACTTCATAAATTTAGAGTCCTTTGGCTTAGCATCTTCCTGCTGCGGAATGTTTTGTTGACTTCCTACAAAGCCGCGTTGTTGGGAATAATTCTGTCCGGAATACTGACGAGGTTGATTTCCATAACCAGTATATGGAATTGGGCCCGGTATATATTTCTGTGGTGAAGGTTGCGGTGTTTGTTGTTGAGCAGAAGCCTGCTGTCTTTGGTAAACAGATTGAGACTCAACAAAAATTGGTTGAGGAATAAATCTTTCAGCAGGTAGGGGTTGGTGTGAAGGTGCCGAAACCGGGGTCACTAATTCTGCATTAACTTCAGAAGGCTGTGGAGATACAGCCTGAATGCCCTTTCTTTCTCTTACTTTGTAGAGAATGTAAGCTCCAACAGCTAACATAAAAGTGCTAATTGTAGCTACAAGAATGATTGTTGATAAAATCGGAATAAGTTCCATACGTCACCTAATTAGTTAAATTACAAATTTCTATACGTTAGCGCCTGCCCGTTCAAGTTTTCCCCACGTCATTTTGATACCCAAAAATTCTTCTACAGTTGACATTGCTTTGCAAATGTCTATTATTAATATAAAGAACATCCGATAAATTAAAGAATAGCCCACAAGCCTAAATTCTTCCTTTTCAACAGCAATACAATAAAGCGCAGTTACAAGATCAAGTAAAGCTAATCCTGCCCACCAAAAAAAGATTAGTGACGAAAACCCAAATACAAGAGCGGCAATAATAAAGAACAGGTTAGCGGCAATATTCATTGCAGGCCAGATTAAAGCTTCATAAAACATAGTCCAAAGAATAAATGTATCGCCAATATTAATACTTGGATTTATTAAAAGCTTTTTATGTTTTCTAATTGATTGTAATATACCACGCGTCCATCTATATCTTTGTTTCAGTAATTGTTGAAGCTTTACCGGAGCTTCAGTATAGGAGATTGAATTTGGCTCATAATAAATTTTCCATCCGTTAGCGAGAATCTTTAATGTTAAGTCTGCATCTTCAGCAAAGGTATCGCTCGAATAATATCCTGCTTCTTCAATTGCTTTTTTTCTGAATAATCCAATTGGACCAGGGATAATATTAACAAGCCTTACAAAACTTTGAGCGCTTCGAGCCATGTTCAATCCTTCGATATATTCGAGTGCTTGAAGATCTGTAAATATTTTACCGCGGTTCATTACTTTTACATTACCGGCTACCGCACCAATTTCTCTATTGCTGAAATGTCTAACCGCAAGTTTTACAGAATCGGCAGAAAGCTGGGAATCGCCGTCCATACAAAGCACTATCTCGGCTTTAGATAATCTTATACCTGCATTAAGAGCTTTCGCTTTGCCGCCATTTGGTTTATTGATTAAAGATACTTTTACATCAGAATATTTCCCTTTTTGGTAACCGACTAATGTTTCAGCTACATTCATTGTTTTATCCGAGGAGCCGTCATTTACAACTATTATTTCATAATTATTATAATCTAGATCAAGCAATGATTTAATTGAATCAGCAACAACTTTTTCTTCATTGTAAACAGGCACTATAATTGAAACGAAAGGAGAATATCCTCCAGATGGTGCTTTATATGTATATTCATTAATATATAAATACGCTAAAACAAGAATTGCAAAATACCTGAAGAGAAGTACAAACAAAAATATAACAAGCGCAACAATCGTAGCAAATTCAAGAAGAGATTTTACCGAAAGAACAGTATGCGGAAGTGTAAGAATAATTACAAGCAGAAGAATCAGAGAAATTGTTCCGGTAGTTATGATCCTTTTTATTAACTTCCCTTCTCTATTTTCATCTTTCCGTATAACTTCGCGATTGTCGAGTGTTATAGAAATCTTTTTTACTTCTTGATTGATTTTCATTTTAAGCTTCTTTTTTTTGATAATAGACAAGTATAATGCCACCAATAATGTAAATTATGGCCAATAATTAAACATTTAGATTACCTTTTCTGTTACAATTTAAGATTATTTTTTGTTCTGTATCATAATAAACCACCAAGAGAAATAAGCGTGAAGCTTTGAAAATTAAGAATGCTATAAGTTTAGACAGAGCAATATTTAATGAATAAAAATACTATTCTAAATATTAAAACAAAGTGATTTTCTTATCTTTATAACGAGGATTACTTCAGAATTAAGGAAGTATAGGGTTATCTTTAACTTCCCTCTTTCGAAAAAGAAAGCTTATAATTAAAGGGCACTTCTAAAAACTATCATTTATAAAAATTTAACGCAGAGAACCTGTCTGCATGCAAGCTCATTAGATCCGACACACAAATAATTGTCATTTCGAATCCGGCTTAAGCCGGTGAGAAATCCCCTTGTAAAGCTTAGTTGGTCGAATTGAACATGGGATTTCTCCTTCGAGGACCTGTCTACCGGACAGGCAGGCTCAGTCGAAATGACACAATCTTTTTTTTGTCATTTCGAACCTGCCTGCCTTCAGGCAAATATTGAAGTTTTTAGAAGTGCCCTAAAATTAAGTTAAAGAGTCCAGTATGCAGATATATAAGCCGAGAAGGAGCTGTAGCCGGCAGCATATTGATAACTTCCACCGCCCACAATTCTTGCTTGGATAGAAAAACTACTGGCTAATCTTACCGTAGCGGCGGCATAAGCTTGCCTAATTATTGTGTTACTATTTTGAATAAACCCTAATAAACCTCCTATAGTAACTGTTGCCGTAGTGTCTCTAATGATGTCCCAATCCGCAGTAATATTATGTGAAGAAATAGAGGAAGGTGAATAATACAAAGTAGAAGTCTTGGCAAAACCGGTTATTAAATATTCATAGCCAAGCAGAAACCCGGGATAAAAATACTTTCCAACTCTTAAAGCTAAATTGTCGCCCTGATTACCGTCTGAAAAACTAAAGCGGGAATAATCTGCCCCTAATTTAACTCCAGTTTTGAACAGGTAAGATCCACCTATCCTAAAAACATCCGCGTTATATCTTTGGTTAAAAAAACCTGTTGAGTAGATCACCTGTGAAGCGTCTAATTTATCATATGTAATATATGCAGAATAAACATTCGCAACCTCAGACCTCAAATAAACATTTGCCAGCGGCTGTGAGACATTATTCCCGTAGTAGGTATTGCCAAATCCGACACCAAAAGCAAGAGCATCAGCCAATCTTAGTCCTATATTCCACCTAAAACTATTTGAGTTTACAACATTATAATTGAAGGTAGAAGTTGAGCCTGATGCTAATGTAAAACGAAAAGCTTCAACGCCGATAGAAAGAAAGGAAGTTAGCCCAACATCAATCCGGATACCTTGCGTAACTTCTTTAATATTATTGTTATCGGCATAATAGGAACCATAAGGAGTTAAAAGAAGATACGTCGGGAAAGAAGCCAGTAAACCTCTGAACCCAGTCACCGGCGTCCAGGAAATTCTTTGCTTAACTAATGCAGTTTGTGAAGAATCAAGCTTTACGCTATCCTCCATATTATAATAAGCATCTCGTGCTCTACCATAATCGTGCATTCTAATGTAAGAATCCCCAAGATACAAATTTGCGATAAAATCATTTGGTTTTTCTTTCACCAACTTTTGAAATGAAGAAAGTGCATTTATAGAGTCGCCCATATAGTAATATGCTTTTGCCCTTTGCAAATCAATATTATAATCATAACCTTGATTTAAGAGACTTGTGTAAATGTCAATCGCTTTTTGATAATTGCCGGCACAAACGTTTACGTCCGCATATTCTCTTTCAATTTCCACATTAGGTGGCGTTTCAGCCATATACTCATCATATTTAGCAATTGCCTCTTTACATTGACCGTTGCCATACAAACTTTCGCCTTGAAGTAAAATAGCAAATTGCTGTTCCTGTTTGTATCTTAACTTTTGAACATATATATCAGATTCAAGTTCTTTTAGATCGGAATTTTGAGGATCAATGAGTTTGATCTTGTCCATGTAACTTTGAGAAGAGACAAAATGGTTAGTATGCATTTCAAGCGAACTCATTGCAAGTAAAGCAGCAAGGTTACTAGTATCTTTGGCTAAAACGTTATCAAGATAAGTTTTTGCACGGTCATAATCCCGTCCTATCCACACAGCTAATTGGGCTCTGAATAACTGATATTTCAAATTGTTTGGATATTTTAGTAGAAGGGTGTCCATATTAGCAGAAGCTTTATCAAACTCTCTATTATTTGCTTCAGCCTGGGCATATCTATAAAGGACATCAGCATCTTCGGGGAATTTATTCAGATAGGATTCATAAACTGCTTCTGCAGAATCATAACTTACAATGTTATTATAATAGGTCCCCAGGTTTAGCACAGCGTCTTTATCCGTTGAATCTTTAGCGAATTTAGCTTTATACTGTTCAATTTTTTGCATATAGACAGCCATTTTTACTGAGTCTATTTTAGCAGATAACCTTGCGATTTCGGAGGAATCAATTTCTGTATTATTTGACTGTGCAAGAGCAATCGCCGGCGTGATAAAAAGGAAGAAAAAAAATAAAAACTTTTTCATTGCATCCCAAGATTCTTCTTTAAGATTCTTAGTTGCTGCGACGCTTCTTCAAATCGTTCTACTTTATATAATGCTTTTATTAAGGTTAGTCTTATCTTATTATCATCGGGATTGTGTTTCAATATCCTGTAATATCTATCAATTGGGTAAACAAATGCCGGTCGAACAGGAGGTAATCCATAATTAAAATGTTTGGTAGAAGTATCGTTTACGGTATATATATAACCTTTACCTCTTGCTTCATCAAGTCCGCTTTGAGCTTCTCTAAAAAATGGTTTAAGGGCTAAAGAGTTTTGAAAAGCTTCAATTGCAATTTTATTTTTTCCAAGCCAAAGAGAGAAATAACCAAACCTTGACCATAAGCGTTGGTCATTCGGGTATTCCTCTGTATATTTTTTTAAGATAGGCCACCCTTTTGCAATATGATTATTCTTAGCTAAAATTTCGGAGTATCTAATTATTTCATCCGGGGAAGCATGAGCCCGGGAAAGATATCTATCATACCATTCTTCAGCAACAGGCCACTGCCCAAGGTTTTTATAAGCTTTACCAATCTCTAAATAATTATCAGGTTTATCCGGATTTATAGCAATTTCTCTTTTATAGCCTTCGATTTCATTATACAACAAAGAATACCATAGTTTCGTCGTTCTTTCTAAATTCTGGTTAATTTCTTTATCGTTAGGAGCTAATTTTAATGCCGAACGATAATCGTAGACAGCATATTCGAATTGTTCCCTTTTTTCGTTGCACAATCCTCTCAAATTATATCCATCCGGCTGCTGCGGATGAGCTGAAATATACCTATTCAAAAGATCGATTGCTTCTCCATAACGCCCGAACTGCATTTCCCTTTGTGCTTCGGCTTTCATTGCTTCAAATTGCGGTTGAGCTTCTGCAAAAGAACACCACTCACAGACAATTAATAGAAATAATGGCAAAAGAATTATGCTCTTCATTTACTTCATCTTTTAATTAAATCCCAAAATATTTTTTTCTGGAATTTCGTCTGACGAAATCTGTTGAAAAACATCCTCCGCAGTAACTACATTTTCGTCAATTTTAGCCGAATAAACAGAGATATATTGTACAACATTGCTTAAGAAATTAGGATCGT
Organism: Bacteroidota bacterium; assembly: GCA_021831685.1. GTDB lineage: Bacteria > Bacteroidota > Ignavibacteria > Ignavibacteriales > Ignavibacteriaceae > FEN-1297. Next base: position 7,291 of record JAKBMG010000145.1, read on the forward strand.
TGCCGGGTAGGTTAGTTTTAATTTTACTTAGAAGAGAATTGAATCCTTTTTGATCTTCCCTAACAATAAGCACAATGACTTTATTGTTAAGCACGCAAATCTTATCCTTTTTATCGGTGGACAGTCTTATTGCATTTTGCAGTTGGTTAAGTGTCAAAAGTCCATTCTGTTGAGCTAAAGGATCTAACCTGCATGAAACAACCGAAAATACCTGCCCCGTGCTTTTATAAAGAGCAATCTGATTATTAAGAATCAGCTTAAAATCATTTAACGAATAGATGTTAGAAATAGAATAATTTTCTTTAGGAAGATCAATTTCAGCCAGGGATTTATACTTCAAATCTTTTTTAGGTGAAAATGTCTTTTCGGGACTGACAGAAATTTTCCTTGGTTTATAATCGACCATAATACCTTTATATGGTTCTATATAATAATTGGATTCTATTTGTCCTTCGGCGTGACCAATATTGGGGGTAATTGTCATTAAACCACCGTGAAAAGCGTTAGGTTCTGATTCTTTCTTTTGAAGAAAAATAATTCCTGTTGAATAAGTTGTTAGAGCATCAACGATTGAATTTGCCAAAGGAGTAGCAGGTTCCCCAAGCACAAACAAACTTGTTATTCCACTTTCTTCAATCGATTCGGTAGTATGAACGAAAACATCTTGAAGCAAGTTGATATTGTTGAATCCAATAAAGGGAGTAAGTTCATCAAATACTATTTTGTTAGGCTGGTATTGTTCAACAACAGTTACAATATCATTAAGATATTCAACTAAAAAATCGTCCGGATTGCCGACTCTGTATAAATCTGAAGGTGGAGCAACCCTAACAACAATGATAAGATTTTGATTCATGTAATACTGTAAATCAAAGTCAATTGACGAAGCATGAATCATTAAATCCTTGGGTCTCATGCTTGTAAAAAACAAACACACTTCTTTTTGATTGGCACATTCCAAAGCATATTGTAGGGCTAATAATGTTCTACCGGATTTCCGAGGACCAATTAACAAATATGTTCCGCCTCGATAAAATCCCCCCCATGCATTATCTACAAGGGAGATGCCCGACCGTATAATTTCTATCTTTTTTTTCATAGTTTGATCAAAATATTATTTCTACTTTCGCAAATATTATGCCGGTAAGAAATGCTCAAATTTAGTTATTCTTAAAATTTTAGATCTAATTTCTGATTTAAACAGAGACATTTAATTAGTTCATTCCTATATTGTGACATAATAATTTGAGTTTGAATTTTATCTATTAGAATAATATCCATAGACAAATAAAGCAGTGGCATTCCCTGAAATAGTCGGCTCATTAGTGATATAGTTATCATAGTCATCATAATATTTCACTTCATCCGAGTTAAAAAAGTCATACCTTTTATCATTTCTTACAATTTTATAATTTTTCAAAATAGCTTCCGGTGCCGGACCGGCAGATAAAGCTCCAGGCAAATATCCACCGTGGAAAAATCCTACTTGAGAGTGAAGATGTTTTGGATATATGGAGCCTATTCCATAAATAAAACTTAGCCCCCATGGATTTCTTCCAAGGATATAATCACGCTGGAAAGTTGCTAGGGAATCAAATTCTGAATTGCCAGTCAAATTCTTATAAAGAATTGCTTGAAGTGCAACGCCGAGGAATGAATTTGTACTTCCCCAAGAATATAATAATCCTTCACGAAACACAGAGGAATCTTTACGTGCATTAAAACTTTTTAGATTATTTAAAATATAATTTGAAAAACGGGGAATGATTTTGGCGAGCCGGTAGTCCGCCAACGAATTAAGGTTTCCATAGCTCCACCAATAATCAGAGCCGGCGCTGTCAGCATATTTTATAGCATCATCTAGGTATGACTGTTTTTTGGTAGTCAGATATAGTTCAACAGCGCCAAGCGCAAGTTTACCCCAGAAAGTATGATCCTGGTAGAAACCGGATTGACTGCTGTCTATGTCGGGAACTTTATCTCTTATCGAATATAAATTTTCTGCCGCATCCAAACATTTTTTTGCGAAATCATACTTGTAAAATTTTTCACTCCACACACGGGAAGCAAGCGCCATAACTGCCGCAAACATTCCGATTTGGTTTTTACCAATTCCTACATAGCCCGGTCTGTCAAAGCGAAGGGTATCATTTTCAGGCATGCGCCAAGCAACTGAGTGGTCGCGTAAATCCTGAACTTGAGTAACTAATTTATATTTGGAGTAATTACATCTAAGCATCCAGTCAAGCCCGATTTTTGCTTCGGCAAGAACATCCGGCACTCCATCTTTATCGTCATCAAATCCAAATTTATTTTTATCGAAGTCATACGAAAAAATTAACATATAGGTTGTGTAGGCTGTAGTAGAAAGAAATTTTATATAATCTCCAGCATCATGCCAACCGCCCGTTAGATCGACACCTTGGGTATCGTTTGGAAAGTCTTTATCACCCACTAATCTTGCAACGTCTGAAAGATGACAAGGTTTATGCAAAATAGGATTTGTAGGTCCACAGCGTTGTTCTTTGAAAAAAAGCATAAGTGAATCAGAAATATTATTGAAAACTGCATTGTTTATTTTAAACGGCTCAGAAATCTGTCCATTAGTTTCAATTTGATATGATCCGGGTGATTGCAATGCTGAAAAATCTAAGGCATAACAATACTTAAATTTTCCAAAAGAATAAGTAGAATCTTGAAGTAAACCGGAGAAGGAGACTGATTTGTTCCTTAAATTAACAATTGAAAACTTTCTCTGTGAAATTGGTGATTGAGACATAATCACAGCTGTTTTCAAATCGCCGGGAAGGAATCCGACTTGAGTTGCTCTAATAAAAATTGGGCTTTGGCTTGTAGAACCGCAGCTAATCATTAAAAAGAATAAGATAATAAAAGGTAATACTTTAGAAATACGGCTCATAACTAATCAATAAATATAGTTCAATTATTTAACTTACCTTACGCAGGATTTCCCTTTGGAGTAATAGAGTGTTGGAATAATGGGGAAAATTAGTCTATCCACTACTCCAAAATTCCAAAGATTGCTTATCATAAGCTATTTAATTCAAAATTAAACGTTAAAATTTTTCATCTGCATCTGATTCTTGCGTAAGAAAATCTGTGCCGATAATTTTATCCCACATCGGAGAACTAACACCGTAGCCTTTATCCGGGTCTTGAAAATGATGACGAATGTGATGCTTCTTTAAAGCAAGCCAAAATTTATTATGGATATTAAAATGATGAACAGCATAATGGGTCATATCATAAAATAGATAACCAGTAAGAAATCCGATAAAAAAAGGAGCTACTAATGAAGAACCAAAAATCAGAAAGAACAAATAATAAAAAAGTGCTGCAAGAGGAATGCTTACCGAAGGCGGCATAACAAGCCTTCTTGAATCCATTGGGTAATCATGGTGAACGCCGTGAAAGATAAAATGAATCCGTTCACCGAAAGGTGAACTAAATTTATGATGGAAAACAAAACGATGCAGAGAATATTCTGTCAGCGTCCAAACAAATACTCCGAATATAATTAGAACAAAAATGGAGGCGAACGGTAATTGGACCACAAAAACAGATCTGTATAAAAAATAAAAGATAACGGGTACATAAATTATTAACGGAATAGCAGGATGCACTCGTGAAAAAAATTCCATAATATCACTCCTAAACATCCTTACAGTAACATCTTTATTCGTTACAAAATTTTTTGCCATCTTTTTCACCTCATATTTGTTTCTAATCTCGATTATAAGTTAAGCATTTTGCAAAGAAAGTTAAAGTTACCAAGATAGAAGGTTGGAGCTAGATGATAATTATCACTTAAGATTTTTTTTAACAACTCCAATTCCCGGAAGCTCGCTAATTGAAATTTTACCGTTAATAATTTTTGTTCCGTCAAATAGGTCGTTTTTAATTAAAAGCGCACCATCAAGGTCAGCCCAATCAACCAAAGGCGAAAGCTGTGCGGCAGCAGAAATACCACAGGAAGTTTCAGTCATACAACCAAGCATTACCTTCATATTTAGAGCCCGGGCAAGGGTGATCATTTTGTGGGCCTCTCTCATACCTGTGCATTTCATTAGCTTTATATTTATTCCCGAATAAACATCTTTCGCCTTAAGTATATCACCAAGCCGTTGGACAGCTTCGTCTGCAATCGTGGGTAAAGGACTTTTTTCTGTCAACCATGCCATATCATCAATTTGATTTTTCGGCATCGGTTGTTCCACAAACAATATATTCTTTTCTTTCAACCAGTATATCATATCGAGTGCAATATTCTTGTCTTTCCATCCTTGATTAACATCGACAACAATGGGAACATCTGATTCATCTCTTATTATTTTAATCATTTCCTTATCATTTTCTTTGCCAAGTTTCACTTTAAGATACTTAAATCCTTCCGCTTCCTTGACTTTTTCTTTAACAATATCAGGTTTATCAATTCCGATTGTGAAAGATGTGAACGGAGCAGCTTCTTTTGCTAACCCCCAAATATTAAACCAGGCTTGATTTAGCAGTTTCCCAACTAAATCATGAAGCGCAATATCTATTGAAGTTTTAGCTGCATTATTATTTGGCGCTATTTTGTCTACGTCATTAATAATAGTTTCAAGTTCAAAAGGATTATTATATTTTGTCAAATCGATCATAGAAAGAAATTTCATAACGGACTCATGAGATTCGCCAAGGTATGGAGGCATAGATGCTTCGCCATAGCCAATATACCCTTCGTGTTCAATTTCAGTTAATATGACCGGAGTTGTACTGCGTGAATTTGACGACACAGTAAAAGTGTGTTTAAGCTCTAGCGTATATGGATAAAATTTTAATCGCATTAAATATTCCTTTTTTGATTATGAAATATAATCTCGTTGTGAGAAAAAGAAAAGATACTTGGATTTAATTGAGATAATAATAATATTGGTCATTGAGAGGAGATAGAAAGTTAGGTTTAGACTTGGGCTTAGGCTTAAGTCTGAGGCAAATCACGTCATTGGTATAATTTTAGCTAAGTTAAGGGTAAGATGAACTATCTAATAAAATTTTTAATGTAAATTTGATATATTGTATAAGTGTTTGGGGTTGTTTCCGAAAAATGGTCATAAAGAATTTTTAAGCTTCACAGTTAATACTAATTAAACATTGAGGAGATATTATAACGTGCTTGAAATGATTAAAGAATCTTATGAAAGATTTTCTACTCGAAATGCATTTTATATTAACGGTTTATTTTATAATTATAGTGATTTTGCGCAGACTGTATCTAATATTAGAAATTATCTTGAATTACATTTCAAAGGGAAAGAAAAGCTTGCCGGATTTTTAATATACGATGACCTTGAAAGTTATGCTTCTCCATTCGGAATACTTTTTGCGGAAATGGGATTTGTGCCGTTAAATCCTGAGAATCCAATCGAAAGAAATATCTCAATTATTAAACAATCTGGGTTAAAAGTAATTTTGACAAGTAAAGATAATTTAGAGCTGCAAAGCTCAGCAAAAGCTGAGGGCTTTACTTTAGTCAATATAAAAAATTTAACTAACTCAAAAATTAATCTGACAGTCAAGAAAACAGAGGAAGAGGAAACAGCTTATATTCTTTTTACATCCGGGAGTACCGGAATACCAAAAGGAGTCCCTTTATCCAGAAAGAATCTTAATTCCTTTGTCGATGCATTTTTCAAGTTAGGATATAATATTGATGAGAAAGATAGATTTCTACAAATATTTGATATGACGTTTGATCTTTCAATAATGTCTTATATGATTCCTCTTTGCTTAGGAGCTTGCGTTTACACAGTACCTCCGGGTGGAATAAAATATGCTTCCGTTTACACTCTACTTGAAGAACAAGAGATTACCTTTTCTTTGATGGTACCATCGATCCTTACTTACCTACGACCCTATTTTAATGAAATAAATCTTGAAAAGATGAAATATTCTTTATTCTGCGGTGAAGCATTGTATATTGATATTGTTAGTGAATGGTCAAAATGTGTACCTAATGCATTGATACAAAATGTTTACGGGCCAACGGAAGCTACAATTTTTTGCTCAACCTATACAATACCGAGAAATATTTCAGAGATCAAGAACTATAACGGATCTGTTTGCATAGGTAATGCTATGGAGAATATGGAACTGGCAATCTATGATGAAAATAATTCGCCAGTTAAAGTTGGAGAAAAAGGCGAATTATGTCTTACCGGAGATCAATTGACCCCAGTTTATATCAACAATCCCGTAAAAAATAAAGAAGCATTTTTTATAGCTACTTCAAATGGAGTTCAAAAAAGATATTATCGTACAGGAGATCTTGCATTTGTAGACGAGAGTGGAGACTTTATGTACAG
>JAKBMG010000146.1 GCA_021831685.1 Bacteroidota bacterium
CGAATAAAAAGTATAAAGAGTCTTCCGAAAGAAAGAAGAAGCTTAAGAACAAACGTTGAGGCGACGGTCTCAGAGTTTGCCAGGAAGATGAATAACCGTAAGCTAAAAGTCAGAGGTTCATTCAAGGCGGAGCTGTTTGCTTTTGCCGTTGGGATAAGTGTGAACTTCGGTAGAGTATATCGTTACATAATTTCACAAATACCGGAACCGGAGCTACCAACTGGATAAAAACAGAGAGAAACACGCGTCAATTTGGTCAATAAGTCAAAGAACGTTAGGAAAAATGTAAAACGTAAATAAAAAAATATAACACGAAGATATTTTGGAATGAACTGTCCAAAATATTTTTTTGATTAACAGTTTTTTTAAATAATAAAACTAAAAAGTAAAACTGCTTAAGTTTAGCTTTTTAAAGCGTACTCATAAATGCAAACAAATAAAACAAAATTTTTAATACTAATTCTAATTGGGCTTTTCTTCGCTTCTACAGCCGAGTTGAGCGCTAAAGAAGCTGAGCAAAATTACAATTCGGAAAACCATACCTTTATTGAAACTGCTAATTATAGTCTAATCTCTTCAATTGATAAACAGAAGAATAATTGCAAAAAACATTTCACGGCATATCAATTCGTAACATCTCCGGACTTTTATTGTAACATCTATTTAGATTCATCATATACTAACCGGCTAAAGTTTTTACCGCAATTCTTTCGTGAAGATATTTATTTAGATGTCTCCCCCCTTCGCATTTGAGAACTACTTTTGTATTTTTGATCGTTCAATACTGATAATAACCAAACCGGTATGGTATATTTACTAACTGGTTTATTGAATTATTTAAACAAAAAGAGTTTTCGTATGTTAAATAATAAAAAATCTAAAATAGTCGTTTCATCACTTATTATATTGGTCTTATTGGCTTCCGTTGCCTGGTATTTCATTCAAAGTCGAAATGATAAAACTGATAAGGCTGCCGCAAAAAAATCTTCCATCGAATCATCTCCAAGTGTTCAAGTTGTTGATGGTGTTACTACAATTGATTTAAGTCCTTCTGAACAGTCAGAGTCAGGCATAACATCTTTTATATTAAATCAAACACTACATCAAGCACACTTGACTGCTTACGGTACTGTAGTTTCCATAAAGGATTTAGCAAAAGATGCTCAAAACTATGAAGCAGCCAAAGCGCAATTGGCAAAGTCAAAAGAAAATCTTTTAATCTCTCAGAAAAACTTTGAGCGTACAAAAAGTCTTTACGACAAGAATCTTGCGAGCGAACAGGATTATCAAACTTCGCAGGCTGCTTTTTTATCCGACAAAGCAGATATGAATTCTGCTCAAACAAATTTAAATAGTTTAAAAAGTTCAATCCTTGAACAATGGGGTGATGAACTTTCCAAATGGATATTCAACGGTTCTTCTTCATTGCAGAATCTGCTTGAAATAAGAGAAGAGTTGATTCAAATATCTTTTTCTCAAGAAGGCTTGAATACTAAAATTCCGGAAAATATTTTTATTCAACCTGCCTACCGGAAAGGGATGTCTCCTTCGGAAAATGGGAAAAATATTTCTTGCAGATTTGTTTCAGCCGGTCACCTTGCAAGTTCACAATTTCAAACAAAGACTCTTTATTATATTACTTCAGGTGCTTCGTTAAACAGCGGCATGAATGTTAAAGCATTTCTACCGGTTGGAAAAAAATTAAATGGCGTAATTGTTCCGGCTTCATCAATTGTCTGGTATCAAGGGAAGGCATGGATTTACGTAGAAAAGTTTCCCAATAAATTTATCCGTGTTGAAATTGATATTGATAACCCTGTTGGCAAGGGATTTTTTGTTCCGGAAAGTAAAGGCATAATAAATCCGGGAGTAACTGTTGTAAAAAACGGCGCTCAGCTATTGTTGTCCGAAGAATTAGCCCCAGCCCAGGGTAAACAAAGCGGTGGGGGCGATAATGATTGAAGAACATGGATTATTAAATTCTGTTGTCCGATTCTCGCTTCGCTTCCGCGGAATAATAATAGCGTTAAGTATTCTTTTTATTGGCTATGGAATATACACACTTACACAAGCAAAGTTCGGCGTCTTCCCGGAGTTTGCGCCTCCTCAAGCAGTCATTCAAACAGAAGCTCCCGGGCTATCGCCGGAACAAGTAGAAGTTCTTGTAACCCAGCCAATTGAGAACACTGTAAATGGTATCGTCGGCATTTCGTCGCTTAGATCAAAATCAATTCAAGGAATTTCAGTTGTTACCGCTACCTTTAAAGAAGGCAGTAACATTTATATTGATCGTCAGTTCGTAACGGAACGTCTCTCAACTTTAGCAGGTCAATTGCCAGCCGGAGTTAAGCAACCGGAGATGACCCCGCTTGTTCCTTCTACCGGATTAACGCTCGTTATTGGTTTGACTTCAAGTGAAAAAACTCCGATGCAGCTTAGAACCTTTGCAGATTGGATTTTAAGACGAAGGCTTCTTTCCGTACCCGGAGTTGCAAACGTTACTGTGTTTGGCGGTGAAGTAAAACAATTTCAAATTCAAGTTCATCCAGATAGACTTATTAAATATAACTTGTCTATTGAAGAGGTACTTACAGCAGCCAAACGCGCTACTGCTGTGGAAGGCTCCGGCTTCATTGAAAATAATAATCAGCGGATCGTGCTTCAAACGGAAGGTCAATCTATAACTGCTGCAGAGCTTGCAAAGACAATTGTTGTTCATAAAAATAATTTGAATATTACTCTTGGCGATGTTGCCGATGTTTTGATAGCGCCGGAACCCCCAATAGGCAGCGCAACGAGTGAAGGCAAAACTGGCGTAATGATGATGATTTACGGTCAGTATGGAACCAACACCATTGAAGTTACTAAAAATGTTGAAGCGGCGCTAACTGGTATGCAGCCCGTATTCAGTTCCGAAAATATTAATCTGATAAAATTATTCCGTCCGGCAGATTTTATTCATACTGCGCTCGGTAATATTGAAGGTTCACTTATACTCGGCGCTATTTTAGTTGTTATTGTTTTGCTTCTCTTCCTTTTTAATTTTAGGACGGCTGCAATATCATGCACAGCAATTCCTCTTTCGCTTCTTGCAGGAATTGTTGCCCTTCAATCTTTTGGACTGACATTAAATACGATGACGCTTGGCGGATTAGCAATTGCCATCGGAGAAGTTGTAGATGACGCCGTAATTGATGTCGAAAATATTTTAAGAAGATTAAAGGAAAACCGCGCACTCGTCGCTACTGGTCGTGGAAAATCTATCTTTCGTGTAGTGCTTGAAGCTTCTCTTGAAGTACGAACTGCAGTTATTTACGCTACGTTTGCTGTAGTTCTTGTTTTCATTCCCATTCTTACACTTTCCGGTGTTGCGGGAAAACTTTTTGCACCGCTTGGAATAGCTTACATATTTTCTGTTCTCGCATCGCTTCTTGTTGCGTTAACCGTAACGCCTGCGTTAAGCCTTGTTTTACTCGGTGGCGAGCAAATTCTTGAAAGAAAAGAATCTCCATTTGCGCATTGGCTTAAGGAGAAATATAAAATTCTTCTAAATAAAGTTGAACTGAATTCCGGGAAAGTAATTGCAGCAGTTATAATCATTACTCTCGCCGGCTTTGCTGCATTGCCTTTCTTTGGGGAAAGTTTTATTCCGGCGCTTAAAGAAGGTCATTTTATTGCTCATGTTTCAGCGGCCCCGGGAACTTCTATAAACGAATCGATAGAGCTAAGTAAAAAAATATCAGCGGCTCTTATGAAGCTGCCGTTTATTCAAACAGTCGGTGAACGCACAGGTCGTGCTGAAAAAGGCGATGATACCTGGGGTACTAATTACAGCGAGTTTGAAATTCAATTAAAGCCGTTAAACAGCGAGCAGATGGACAAAGCTAAGGAAGAAATTAGGGAAACACTCGCTTCGTTTGTGGGCGTTAATATTGGCGTGAATACTTTTTTAACTGAGCGGATGGAAGAAACTCTTTCCGGTTATACATCCTCTGTTGTTTTGAATATATATGGTAATGATCTCAACTCTTTAGACGCGCTTGCACAAAATACGGCGCAAGTACTTTCCAAAGTTCCGGGCGCAATTGATGTGCAAATTCAATCGCCTCCCGGAATGCCTCAGCTAACAATACATTTGCGAAAGGATGATTTGCAGCGCTGGGGATTTGATGCAAAGGATGTCCTTGATGCAGTGCAGACGGCTTACCAGGGAACAGATGTTGGACAAGTCTATGATGGCAATCAAGTATTTACTGTTTCAACTATTTTGGATCCTAAAGACCGTGAGTCCGTAAACAATGTTTCAAATCTTCTCTTGAAAAATTCGGATGGAGTTTATGTTAAGCTAAGCCAGCTTGCAGACGTGTATGAAGCTTCCGGAAGATACATAATCCTTCATGACGGAGCCAGGCGTGTGCAGACTATTACCTGCAATGTTAAAGGAACAGATGTTGTTTCATTTGTAAAAGATGCAAAAGGAAAAATTGAATCATCTATTAAATTCCCCGGAGGTACATACATTGAATTTGGCGGAACTGCTGCAGCTCAAGCTAAATCGAGAGAAGAGCTACTTTTATATTCTGTGATCGCTGCTGCTGGAATTATTCTACTACTTTTTATTGCGCTTAAAAATTTAAGAAACCTTTTCCTTGTCTTATCAAATCTGCCTTTTGCGTTTGTCGGAGGAATTATCGCTATCTTTTTAACCGGCGGAGAAATGAGCCTTGGTTCGATGGTGGGATTTATAACTTTGTTCGGAATAACAATGAGAAATTCTCTCATGCTCATTTCACATTATGAACATTTAGTAAAGAATGAAAGCAAAGAATGGAATTTAGAAACAGCAATATTAGGTGCATCCGAAAGGCTTGTGCCAATCTTAATGACAGCTTTGGTAACCGGTTTGGGATTATTGCCGTTAGCAATAGGAAGCGGCTCTGCAGGCAAAGAAATTGAAGGACCATTGGCAATTGTTATACTCGGCGGACTTGCAACGTCAACGCTATTAAATCTTCTTGTATTGCCAACTCTATCATTACGTTTCGGAAGATTTACAAAGAATAATTACGATGAGGAAGAATAATTTGCCGGTCTTTTAATATTGTGGAGCATAACGATTCATGCTCTTGCTGCTCAGTTATTCCTTAATATAAAAATCAATGAATTGACTTATGGATTCAATTTATAATTTTCTTTGTCAAAAAATATCGACATTAATTAATCAATCTATGAGCGCCGGAGTTCACTGTGTTCAATTCAACGATTCTAAACTGTCTTCCGATATTTATTTTTATAGTTTGACCAGCGGATCAAACAACAAAGTAATGAAGATGGAATTGCTAAAGTAAATAAAATATTTTTTTTGAAAATGATAGAACTTATAATGATTTAAATAGGTAGCCTGCTACAGTATAAATCTGTAGCAGGTTCTTATTCAAATCAATAACAACTGAACCGACTATTATTCGATCTCGTCCCCAGCATCCTTTTCCGAAGATCTAATTCGCAAGCCATTTCATTTCGTCAAAATTTATCTATTGAAAATAACCCACACAAAGGAAACCTTTCCTATTGAACCGGGGTAAAAACTTATTTTATCCTCTGGCTCATTTATTATTTTCGCCATGCAATAAATCCCATATCTTGGTATTTGTAACGTTTTTTTGTCATCATTATTACAATTTAATATTCCAACAAAAAACATTGGAACTTTTGTCTCTTTGTTATTAACCCGTTACTGTCAATTGATAATAGAAAACACCCGCTTCATTCCATAGCTAACAATGCCTTGCGGTTTATCAGCATAACATCATACGCCTATAATAGTGGTTCTTAAATCTTTGTTTTTTGTGTCAAACCTATCAGTAGGCATTCCTGTCCGCCGGGGCTTCGCCAAAGACAATGCCATATGGCACAAATAGAGATAGGGGGGATTGCAAAACGTAATTTTGTACTTTCACCAATACCGCACAGTTTAAAGCAGTTGGCAGCGAATGATTAGGTGTTCCCGGGTAATAAATCTGTGAATATGAAACTATCTCGAATTATAGTTTCGCCTATCGATACTTTTATGGGTTCTTTGAACATGGGTCCGTCAAAGGCAAAACTGTGAAACTCACCATTTTCACCGCAGGGGTCTATATTGGTTGGAATCCGCTCAAGAAACGATTCTCCATATTCTTGCCCGGAAAATTCTGCAGGCAATTGCTTCGGATCAACGCAGGTGATTATTGCTCGAAGACCACTATTCACCATTTCATTGGATAGTTTTTTCGTAGGAATTCCCCACAACGGGAAGATCGGTGCAATTCCAGAATCGCTTAAATTAGCCTCTCTGTACTTTCGTACGTCATCCAGGAAGAGGTCACCAAAAGCAAAGCACTTAATCTCCTTTTGTTTTTCTAGCTCAACAAAGTTTTTCATTATGGTTTCATATTGGGAGTTGCTGCATGGATGTGGTATTGGAATAAACTGAATAGGAAGTCTCACACTTTCTGCCTGTTGTTTTACCAATTCGATCCGTACTGCATACATAACAACACGATCATATTCCTGATTGAACGTACAGAAAAGTCCGGCAATTTCTATCTCAGACTGCTGGCGCAGGATATGCAAGGCCCATGCGCAATCCTTCCCGCTGTTCCACGATAATAACGTTCTCTTTTTCATATTATTCCAAAACAATTAGCGATTTCCGCTTGATTAGCCTGATATTTCCCATAAGTAAAAAATAACCGCAATTGTATCTGAATTTCCGTCCGGTTTCAGCGGTTCTTTTTATTATTGATACTCTGAAATTATCTGCGCTAATATTCCCATCAATTCATTTGAAGAGCCGAGGATAAATTTCGCTTTGGTGAGTGAATTTCGGTTGCTTATCAAAACGCTCGTACCTTTTAATTCATTTACTGTTTCAAAGGCAAATTCATCAGTTAGATCATCACCGAAATAAAATGGTGCGTAATCATTTTTCAAGTGCTTCAAAATTATTTTTACACTATTGCCTTTATTCCATTCAACTGGAGGTTTTACTTCTATAACTTTTTTACCATTCAAGACTTTTATTTCATTTTTGTTCAACGGAGTTTCTAAAATCTTAGTAACCTCGAAGAGAAAATCATTAACGCGTAGAGGATCGATAGTTCTGTAATGAATGCCAATCGCATATATTTTATCTTCAATCAGCGGATTATAGCTGCTTAATTTGGCTTTTAATTCGTCTAAAAGATTCAGAATTAAATACCTGAACCTAGAAGTATTTGGTTCAATAAAACTTAATCCTGGGCCCTCCACTTCAACCCCGTGATTGCCGGCGTAAAAAATTCCATCGATAGCAATCATTTTTTGTAAATCACTTAAACACCTGCCACTTATTATCCCAACCGGGAAAATATTTGCAAGGTTTTCAAGAATATATTTTGTTATAGGTTTAAACTTTACTTTATCTGGAGTTGAAGCAAGTTCTACTAAGGTTCCATCAAAATCAAAAAAGAATACCGGATGCTTTCCAATACCATCCATTAACTTTTGAAATGAATAATGTGGCGGCATAGTTTTTCAATTATAAATAAATTATATCGGAGTTAGTATAAAACGACAAAGACAGAAGCAGATAATCCCGGAGTTGTCTCGTAATTAAAAAATTCTGACGAATGTGTTCATATCCGTTTTTCCCAAGTTCGGCTGCAAATTTTGGTTCGTTGATAAGCTGTTTAATCCAATATGCTGTTCCTTCTATGCTGTGTGTTAATATTCCGCCGTATTTATGCTTTATCTGCAGAGGGATTCCTCCAACCGCCGAAGCAATAACCGGTTTTGATTTCCAAAGTGCTTCTGCAACTGTTAATCCAAAACCTTCGCGCAATGATTTTTGCAGAACAACTGTCGAACCGCGTTGCAATGCATTAATTTCCAGGTCACTCGAAGGCGGCAAAAGCAAAATAAAAATGTCTTTATCGCCGTCGGAAGCTTTGTTAACATCAGCTAATACTTTTTCCCCCTCAGGATCATCTGTTGCCCCGCCACCCGCTAAAACAAGCTGACAGTCAATATATCGTTTTACAAGCTTGTAAGCTTGTATTACGCCGACGGGATCTTTTAAATAATCAAAGCGGGAAATTTGTGTTATAACAGGGCGTGATCTATCAATTTTAAATTTATTAAACACAGAATCGATATAATTTTGATCAAGATCTCTATTTTTATCGCTTAACGGATCTATAGACGGGGAAATCAATACTTGTCGTGTAGCTAAAGACCGGCTGAATGCTGGAGCAGAAAAGATTGCCGAATCGAATTTCTCAATATAATTTTTAAGGAAAAGCCATATTTGTTCTTTAGGTTCGGAAAAATCGATATGACAGCGCCAGACCCATTTGCTATTCAAGTTGCCACGCATATCCACCAAACCGATTGGTTGCGGATCATGAATAAAAACCACATCACTGTCAAAAGTTATTGATTTGGAATTCTCTCTATTAATCTCAAGGAAATAATCAAACTCATCTTGAGAGAACGTTACGTCAACGCCATGTAGTGCATTATGCATTTTTTTTGTAATCAAATAAAATCTATCTCCGCCCTTTATAACATCCCACGTGCTTGTTACTCCTAATTGACCAAACATTGGTATCAGTCTGTTAAGTATTTCCGCTACACCACCGCCGACAGCAGTTGAATTTATGTGCTGTATTTTCAGACGGCTTGCCCGGTCGCCAAGAATAAAAAGTTCATCAATAACTGATTGTCCTGTTATTTCAGCATAGTCCTTAACTGTAACCATTGATAGTCTCCAAAATCTTTTGTCTTAATCCTTCGAGTGTAAATGTATATGGATCAAACCGCGATATTGTATCGGCTTCTTTTTTCATTCCTATAGATCGAAGCCACATAGAAAAATCGTTATCTTGTTTCTCCAAACGCATTCTTGCTTCAAACATGTGATAATATATTGAATGTATGCTAACGGTTTTCAATACATCTATAAACTCTTGAATGTTTGCAGCTTTCTTATCAATTGGCAGCACAAATATTCTTGAGCTCATGAAGTGAAATTCTTCTCCTTCAGGACAATTTCCATTTTCAGCTCTATTAGTATAGCCGCTTAATATTTGTACAAATTTTAATTTTAAATCCGAGAGATTATTGAACTGCATAACATCAATACTGGCTAATTGTTCTCCGGCGATTTCATTGTTCAACATGTTTGTTACCCAATAAGCAAAATCATTTGGAGGTTCGGGAGACAAGTAATGATGCTGTTGCAAAAATCGATGAGTATGCTGATAGATTGATGATAAAGGAACAATCTTTATTCTTTCCAATAGTTCACTTAAATTTTTTGCTTTTATACCCAATAATTCTGTTAACACCAATCTCGACTTAAATTCAAAATAATTTTCCTGCATTTTAAGAATCTTCTTTGTTTAAATTTAATATAAAGTAATTCAAAGATGGTGTAATTGATTTCAGTCACCGGGGAAAAATTCCAATTCATCCTTTGAATATGAGACGTGAAGAGGGCAAATAAATCTTAAGAATCGCTTTCGACAAATTCAAAGTTAAATATTTCGCTTAGAATTTTTGCAGCCCATCGATAAACATTGTTTTTCTTTACTATATCTCTCATTTTGCACATTCGCCGTCTCTGTTCTTCAAGTGGCATTTCGAGAGCGAACTTAATCGCGTCTACCAAACCATCAACATAGTAAGGATTTATTAAAACAGCATCAGTAAGTTCTCTTGCTGCACCGGTAAATTCGCTAAGAATTAAAACCCCGTCTATATTATTTCTCGCAGCAACAAATTCCTTTGCAACTAAATTCATTCCGTCGTGAAGTGAAGTAACAAGGCTTATATTTGCAATGCCATTCCATGCCGTTATAACATCTTGTGAATGGTTTGCTCTTACAAACATAATAGGTCGCCAGCCATTTAATTCATATTTTTCATTAATCCCAACCATCATATTATTCAATTTATCGTTTAGCTCTTTATATTCTTGAATTTGTATTCTGCTTAAAGCGCCAAGTTGAACATAAACAAATTTTCCGATATACTCCGGATATCGTTGAAGAAGGAAATCAACAGCTAAAAATCTTTCCAAAATTCCTTTTGTATAATCAATTCGGTCTACGCCGATGGCAACTAATTTGTCTTTCAGCCTATATTTTTTAAGTAATTCATTTCGGAGATTTAATATTTTTTCAGAAGAAGATAATTGACTAACATGTTCATAATCAATTCCGATTGGAAAAGCGCTAACCATTGTAACATGAGCATCTTTTGTTACAGTCATGGTGTCGTATTCAACTCTTGCTTCAAGAAAACGATTTATTGTATCTAAAAAATTTATAGCATGATATTGGACTTGAAATGCTAGAAGATCATTGTGTAGGATAGCATCAAGCAATTCATTTTTAAATGGTAAAATACGAACAACCTCGCTGTTAGGCCATGGTATATGCCAGAATTGTGCAGTGATTACATTCTTTAATCGTTCTTTTAAGAGTTTAGAAAGATTTACAAAATGATAATCTTGAATAAAAACAAATGCAGGGCGGTCCTGCACTATCTCTGCAATGGCTTGAGCAAATTTTTCCTGCACTGTCTTATAAATTTCATAATCTTTCTCGGTGAATTGGGGCCTTATGTAGGTAATATGACAAAGTGGCCAAAGTCCTTTGTTTGAAAAATTATAGTAAAATCCTGTTTCCTCCTCTTTACTTAGGAAAATACGCCTTAATGTATAAATCGGATTATCGGGAGGACAATTTATTTCGTTTTTCCCATTTACAACACTTGCATCTGCTTCACCATTCGCCTGGGCTATCCAGTATCCACCACTTGCTTTCATTATTGGTTCAAGTGCGGTAACAAGTCCACCAGGTGGGACATAATATTTAACCTCATCGCCATCAAATATATGTGCATAAGGTTCTCTATTCGAGACCACAATAAGCAGTCTGTCGCCTAACTTTGATTTAATAAGTTCTGATAGTTCTTTACTTGTCCACATATGTTTAAAAATAATATTTCTAGTGTAATAATCAAGGCATAAAACCAAAAGGATAATCTCACGCATTGGATCATAAATAATTTAACCGAAGTAGACTTGTAAAAAAGTCGTTAGGTCATTAAAATTATTTCAATAAAAACATAAAAAAAGGCTGTCGATCGACAGCCTTGAAGCTGATATAATTAAAATAGAAATTCTATTTCAATAAAATTAATTTCTTCGTCTCCACAAAACTTCCAGCCTGCATTCTGTAAAAATAAACCCCACTGGCAAGTTTACTTGCAGTAAAATTAACAGAATACCTTCCCGCCGGTTTTTCCTCATTCATCAGACTTGCTACCTCATTTCCCAGAATATCATAAACCTTTATCGTTACCATACTTGTTTTAGAAACGGAGTAATTAATTGTTGTTGTTGGATTAAATGGGTTAGGATAATTCTGTTCAAGTGCGAAGTTTGACGGTAAATTATTCTGTTCTTCTTTCACACCGGTAATCATTTCCGCAAGCGGACGTCTCCATACGCCGCCGCCCCAAGTTCCTGCAAAAAGATTCGTGTCACCTGCTCCGTTGGGGACAATTGCCAAAGCAGTAACAGTATCTTCTGTAAATCCGGTATTGACCGCAGTCCAGTTTGTACCGTTGTTGGTGGAAAGGAATACTCCGCCCGAAGTTCCTGCAAAGATATTCGTGCCGCCTGCCCCGTTGGGACTGACCGCAAAAGCAGTAATTTCCGAATCTGCCAAACCGGTATTTACTTGAGACCAGCTTGTACCGTTATTGGTGGAACGGAAGACGCCGAGGCCATGCGTCCCGGCAAAGATATTCGTGCCGCCTATCCCGGAAGTGATGGTAAAAACATTTACAGTAGGTGTACCAAAAATTCCATAATAAGTATTTGTCAAGCCGGAGTCGACCTCAGTCCAGCTTGTGCCGTTATTGGTGGAACGGAAGACGCCGCCGTCGTTATCCGTCCCGGCAAAGAGATTTGTGTCTCCTGCCCCGTTGGGGGTGACAGCAAGAGCAAAAACAGAATGCGTACCAGAATTATTTGTCGTCAAGCCGTTATTGACTGCAGACCAGCTTGTGCCTCTGTCGGTGGATAGCAACGCGCCGTTGCCGTCATCCGTCCCGGCTAAGAGATTAATGCCACCTGTCCCATTAGGGATGATAGCAAGACTAACAACATCAAGAAGTGCATGGCTTAAAACAGTATCGAAATCAGCCCAGCTTGTGCCATTATCAGTGGAAAGATAGACGCTGTGTTCAGTTCCTGCAAATAGATTCGTGCTGTCTTTCCCCTCAGGACTGACGGCAAAAGTATGAACATTATATCCTGTATTTGACATGCCGGCGTCGGCTTCAGTCCAGCTTGTGCCATTATCGGTGGATTTGTAGATGCCGCTCCTCCAAAGCCCGATAAAGAGATTTGTGCCTCCTGCTCCGTTGGGGGTGACAGCAAGAGAAGTAATAAAAGGGTATGGAGTGGAGTTTATTTTAACCCATTGTGCTTTAGTCTGCGTTACACATATAAATAAAATTCCCAAAATGACTGTTAAAAGTAATCTAAATTTCATAACACCTCAGAGTTAAATTATGTGATAATTATTGAAGTTAAAAAGTTTTACATCTCGAATAAAGCTCCATCTGTTTCAGTCTTTTACTAATTTTAACTTTTGTACCTTGCTGTTAATTATTAAAACCAAAAACCGTAATAAGCTATAAAATTAATTGCTTAGAATCAATTATTTAATTATGCTAATTCTTTGACGTCGAGCCATTTTACTTTTCATTTTCGACTAATCATATATTCCACGTTATTGCTATCCATTGTGCTTTTTATGCCATAAATAATACCGCCTTCTGAAATATATTAAACATCTAATTTAAAATAAAAAAGCCCGGCGATGGGGGTGACACCGGGCTTAACTCTGTTACATCAAAAGGCAGGGGAGAACCTTTTGAAAGAGTCAAACCAAACTTAAATATTAGACTTCGACCGTTATTATGGTAGATGAGTCAGTCAAGGATTGACAGTAAAAATTATAAAAAGACTCAGATATAAGAAATAAAATAGAAATCAAATTCTCCATTTGTTGTCTAATACAAATAGGTTAATGTTTAACCGGTTTCATTACTCGAATAATCGGTCTTCCATTTATGTTCTGCAAAGGGAAATATACTTTATGTGTTAGCTGGTCAACTGCGACTGTATGCGCATGATCTGCCAGAAAGCCCTCGCATACTTTATTTACCGCACCCTGTCTTAATTCAAATACCGATACAATCCCGCTTTCGGACGCCACATAAAGAAAATGATAATCTTTATCGAAAGCTATAACATCAGGTTCTTCCCCAACTTTTCCTGTGAAGATAACTTTCTTTGCTATAAGATCAAAAACTATATAACTGCCATTATCTTCGCCGGTAATAAAAGCATAATGCGTCTCTTCATCAATATAGAAACCATGAGCGCCTTTACATCCCGGAAGTTTATAACGTGATACAATTTTCATCGAACCCGGATCTCTTGAAAAATTTGATTATGAAAACCCATTTGTTATCAAAAGTAATTTGAAATCATTTATTAATTAAAGTTATATCCTTAATGAATGGATTAAAACAAATATTTTT
>JAKBMG010000194.1 GCA_021831685.1 Bacteroidota bacterium
AGGATAGGTACAGAGAGTTTCTCAAATTATCAACTTTTGATGAGAAGTATTAAGGGTATTTCTAAAAACTATCTTTTATAAAAATTTAACGCAGAGAACCTACCTGCCGGCAGGTATTGAAGTTATTAGAAGTGCCCTTAAATAATTTATTTTTGGAATATTGGAGTAATGGAATCATGGAATTGAGCGGTATTTTCCATAATTCCAGATAGTTGTTTCTGTGTAATGTGACTTATAAGTAAATAATTATTTAAATGGCGTTTATACTCTAAGAAATTAAATAGACATCCGAATATCGTTTCATACTTTCTTCAATTACTTTGAAAGCGAATTCCTTTTCTAAGAATTCATTCACTTCAACGTGTTTATGTTCAAGGGCTTTGTAGTCTTCAAAAAATCTTTTTAGTTCAACCATCGTGTGCGGGGGCAATTCATCAAGCGAATTAATATAATTGACTGCAATATCATTATTAGCGACGGCAATAATTTTCTCGTCCCTTTCATTGCTGTCGATCATGTGCATAACTCCGATTACTTTCGCTTCAACTATGCAGAGAGGTTCAACATCAATTGAAGAGATGACAAGGATATCGAGAGGATCATTATCATCCGCGATTGTCCTTGGAATGAATCCATAATTTGCTGGGTAATGAACAGCCGAAAATAAAACACGGTCTAATCTTAATAGACCGCTTTCTTTATCCAATTCATACTTTGCCTTTGAGCCTTTAGATATTTCAATAACACTATTGATAACATCAGGAGCTTTCTCACCCATTTTAACGCAGTGCCAGGGGTTTTTTATATCGTATTTTACCATATTCTTTGTATAAAATTAATTGTTAAAAATGATTTCAGATTAACTCAGATATAAATTGAAAATTCTTTACAGTTTAACACTACCTTTATTTACTCTATAATAAGAAAAAAAAGAAAGAGAAAATTCGGTTTAATAGGCAGGAAGGTATTTACTTAATTCCCAAGGAGTAACTTCCAATCTATAATCCTCCCATTCGAGGCGTTTTGCATTGATGAATCTATCAAAAACATGAGTGCCGAGGGCTTCTTTAACCACAGTGTCTTTTTCCAGTTCAGTAATTGCTTCTTCTAAAGAGCCGGGAAGGACGTTTAGCTTAGACCCTTTAGAATTATTAGGGAGAAGGTAAACATTTTCTTCATTAGCATCTGGTAAAGGGAGTTCTCGCTTTATGCCGTCTAAACCTGCTCCTAACATAACAGCAAATGCAAGATAAGGATTGCAACTCGGATCAGGGCAGCGAAGTTCAATCCTTGTTGACTCATGTGTATGGGCTCTCGGAATCCGGATTAGTGCAGAACGATTTATTCTACCCCAGCTAATATTTACAGGGGCTTCGTAGCCTTGCACTAATCGCTTATATGAATTGACTAGCGGAGCAAGTACTGCACACATTCCTCTGGCGTGTAATAATTGACCGGCAATAAAATTTTTCGCAATCTTTGAAAGTCCATGCGGATCACCCGGATCAGAAAAGGCGTTTGATCCGTTAGCTTTATAGGAAAGGCTTTGATGAACGTGCATACCACTTCCATTTAAACCGCGAATTGGTTTTGGCATGAAGGTAGCATAAAGTCCTTTTTGCTCTGCTAAAATTTTTACTAGCACTCTGAAAGTGACTGAATTATCGGCAGTTTTCAAGGCATCTGAATAGCGGAAATCAATTTCGTGCTGACCGGTGGCAACTTCATGATGCATAGTTTCCGTTTCTATACCGAATGCAGATAAAGCTTCAGTCATTTGCCGCCATAAACTTGTAGCGACCATATCGACGGGTTGATCAAAATAACTTGCACTATCCTGGGGCTTAGGTGGAATTAGACTTCCATCTTGTTGTGGTTTTAGAAGAAAAAATTCCAGTTCGGGACCGGTATTATAAATGAATCCCATGTCTTCTGCTTCTTTTATAACTCTTGAAAGCACTGTGCGCGGATCTCCTAAAAACGGCTGTTGGTCAGGTGTATAAACGTTACAAATCAAACGGGCAGTAGTTTCATTTCCCGAAAGCCATGGTAAAATTGCAAAGGTTGAAATATCGGGGACTAAGTACATATCACTTTCCGCAATACGCGCAAAACCTTCAATCGAAGAACCATCGAACCAAATTCCGTGGTTAAGAGTTGGTTCGAGTTCCCTTGTCGGAATAGTTACATTTTTTCTTGCTCCAATAATATCTGTAAACTGCAAATCAATGAACTTAACTCCTTTTTCTTTTGCAAGAGTTAATAATTCTTCAGAGGTAAAATTTTTAGTATTTAAAGGCATCTTAATGTTTCAATGATTGAAGAAGAAAAGCTAAAATGATTATTGCTAACATAATAAAAATTGCCGAACCTACCGCAATAACTGTTGGTTTTTTCCAAAAAGGCGCTGCAGAAGCCGGACCGGTTGCGCGGTCAAGAATTGAAATATCAATTGTATCTAAATTATCTAAATCATTTATCATAAAATGCATGTCAGAATACCTGTCATTAGGATTACGTTGCAGGCAACGGGCCACAAATGCAGCTAATTGCGGAGAAACACCGAGTTGTTCTTTATCAAGCCGGGGAATTGCACCTTGTAAATGTTGTGCCATGACAGCCATATTGTTATCGCCGCCAAAAGGTAACCTGCCGGTTAATAATTCAAAAAGAATTATACCTAAAGCATAAATATCGGTTCTTTGGTCGCCTCGATGACCTTCGATTTGTTCGGGTGCCATATAATCCGGAGTACCGGCAGCTCCACTGAAGTTAGCATAAGTTACACGGTGAGAACCTTTTGTCAATGTAAGCCCGAAATCTACAATAATAGGTTGTCCTTCGGAAGTAATAAGAATATTCTCCGGTTTAAGGTCTCGGTGAATAATTCCATGATCGTGGCAATGAGCTAATCCATCCGCAATTTTACGAATAAGCTGAATTGATTCTTCGGCAGAGAGGGGTGATTTTTTATGAATAAGCTCTCGCATTGATTCACCTTCAATTAACTCGGTTACAAGATATGGAGTGTTATTAAAACGCCCGGAACCTAAGCCTTTTTGAATTGCAGGATGATCCAAAGTGCGCATAACTTCTAATTCTCGTTGAAATCTTTCATATTGGGCAGGATCTCCTATTGACATTCTATCAGGAATTTTAAGAACTACTTCCTTTCCGCTAAGCAAATCGTAAGCGCGGTAAATATCGCTCATCCCGCCTTTTGCTATATGTTCACGAATCTGAAAGTGATCAAATTGGTCACTAATCTGAAGCATTGATGATATTGGCATAGTGTCTTTGATTTATGTTATGAATTATAAATAAGATTTCACTGAAAAGCAAAGTTGATAAACTATTGTCTACAAAGAAAATTACTCACTTATTTAATAGGGAATTTGCTTTCTCATTTTCTAAAACGACTCAAAATATTTGGTAACGGCCAGAACTTTTTGCTATTACTTATTTTGACATGTTGAGCTAACCGATGAAGATATACGACTATTATAGAAAGATTGTCATCACTGTCCCGTTCCATAGCTAATTCGACTATTTCTTGCCCAAGTTTTTCCGGATTGTTTGTAGTCTTAGTTAATTCGGCAAATTCGTTATCTTGAATTACAGACCAGACTCCATCCGTCGAAAGAATGATTACATCATCATTTTGAACAGGAATCTTAAAAATATCCGGTTGAATGAAAAGACTTGGTCCCAGACATTTTTCTAAAACAGAGCGCTGGGCATGGGTACGAACTTTTTCAGGAGCCAGTATTTTCATACGCACTAATGAGCCTACCTGAGTATGATCATTAGTAAGACAAGTGGATTTATTATCGCGAATTAAATATGCGCGGCTATCTCCTACGTGACCGATATAAAGATTATGTCCAATAATATTTACTGTAGTAATTGTTGTACCCATTCGTCCCGAAGCCAAGCGTTGTGCAGCCTGGTAAACACTTAAATTTGCATTTTGAATTCCGATACGAAATTTTTGAATAGTATCGGCACCATTAGCTTCGTAGAAGGTTTCAAAAAATGTTTCAAGTGCTAAAGAACTTGCCAATCCACCATGTGCGTATCCTCCCATCCCATCAGCAATACCATATAAATGACCTACTTTTGACGTATACTCATCATTTGGATTGCATAGCCAAATGGCATCCTGGTTGTCGCCTCTTACTTTCCCGGTGTGTGTAAAACTATATGAACTTATTTCAGTTGACTCGATTGCCGTCATCGGCATTCCTTTAAATGAAAATTAGGAAGAAAGGGAAGAATGGATTTTAGATCATTCCTCCCTAACAAAATAAGTCTTTAGAAAGGCTTTTTATTTAATGCACCAACAGGGGGAATAATGTATCTTCCATGTTTACGACTGTTTGACACCAAATAAACTGCGCTTACAACTCCCCATCCTCCGGTAATCCATAGAGCCATCTTCGTAGCATCTGCAGATACACCTGGTGTGGTTAGACCAATTAAAACAACTCCAACGAGAAGACCAATATTTCCAATAAATCCAATTATCGGAATAACTGCATGCTTTACACTGTGAAACTCACTGCGTCCGACAAAAGTAACAAAAGTTAGTCCGCAAATAAGTGCGTAAAGCACAAAAGTTCCTATATTTGAAGCCAAAGTAACACCTGTGAGAGCTGTAACGTTGAGAACGCCAACGCTACCAATAATAGCGGAAACGGCAACAAGCATCCAAACACCTTTGTGAGGTGTTGCATGTTTTTCGTGAAGGGCTCCTAAAAGCCCGGGCATTTCTTTATCTTGAGCCATTGCAAAACTAACGCGAACAGCAGTGTTCATGGCAGCAAGAGTAGTCCCTAAAACAGCAAGTCCAACTGTGATTGCAATAATTATCATTAACGCGAATCCATTACCTCCGAGCATAGAATCTCCGATTAATCGTGTAAGATCGCCAATCGGTGCACCTGAAGCAGCCGCGGCTGCAATTCCTGTTAATTTTGTTCCATCTGCTGCGACATAAACAAGTTTTTCTGAAATTGCATAATTAGCTGCGAAGTATTCTAATAAATATGCAAATAAACCTTGAATAAGTAGAGATAAAAGTACACCGCGCGGAATATCTCGTTTGGGATTTATTGCTTCTCCAGCAAGTGAGGTTGAGGATTCAAATCCGACTAAGATTAAAATTGCAATTGTAGATTGGAAAAGCATTGCTCCGAGGCTATGGGGGAAAATTACAGAGCCGGCAGATGGATGAAGCCATTGTGTTGCATGTAGAGGATTTTGGACTCTGAACATTATTGCTAAAATACTGAATCCTACGAGGGATACTAATTGAATAATATTAATAATTATTGCAATGTTTGTTGAACCACTAATGCCGCGTACAGCTATGAATCCAACAAAGATTGAAAACGCAATTGCAATGCCAATTTGAACCGGCATCGGAAGGTTAACGTTAAACTGGCTAAAAATATAAGTAATGAGAGTTGCCATCATAGCAACCATTACACCAGGATAAACCCAGTAAAACAAATGCGCAGCCCAACCAGTAAGAAATTTTGCAATGCGTGCAAAACGTTGATGCGAAGTTTTTTCACGATCAAGAAAGGCTTTTTCTGCAAAATAGTACGAACCGCCTGCACCTGCTTCTGGGTAACGGCGCGCCATTTCGGAAAATGCCACTGCCGTTAAAAATGCTACTATTAGTGCCGCTACTATTCCTGTCCACATATCGGTATCACCACCGGTATTTGAAGCTTGAATTTGGTAGGTGATCCATAAAAATGCCCCCGGCGCAATAAGTGCCATTGCATTGACGGTAACGCCAGTTAAACTAAGCGTTTTTTTCATTGTTGTCTTGTCTTCTGCCATTGTATTCTCCTAATGATTATGTTGTTAAAAAGTATAGATTGAACCAACCAGAATAGTGCTCTGGTTATTTTTAGTAATCATTCCGTTTGCATCTTCAAAAGTATTTTGATCTGACCAATCTCTTCTAAATTCAAGTCTCGTAATTAAACTGTTTGCAAATTTGTATTCATAAGTAAGCGTGATTTCTTTAAGCGCTTGAGCTGTACCTGTCGTGAAACCTGACTGATCATAATAATATTCGCCCCTTGCTCCTAATGCCGAAACGCTTGTTAATGTATATTTTCCCGTAAATGCAGCGCCTTTCCAAATAGCATATCCTGTTGGGTCTAATGCTTCTTGACCGTAATCCGCATTTAATGTAACAAACAAAGCATCAGTGGCTTGATAATTTAATATTGTATCGAATACGTGTCTCTTCTTTGTCCCGTTCGGTTCTTCGGGACCGCCGATCCAATTCTGAATGAATGTAAAGGTTGAGGAAGGAGTCCAAACAATTTCTGCCCCCAATGTCTTATCTTTATTATTATCTACAATATTATTCCAGCCGTTATAAATATAAACGGTCGCAGTAAATTGATTACTGAAAGGATAACTTGCACATGCACCTACATGGAAATAGGGAATAGCGTATGCAAATAATAGTGAACGGCTATAATTAATATTTGAAGCCGACTCAATAACTTCGCCGCCCATATGAGTAACCATCTTACCTGCATTTATTGTTAATCCGTTTCCTACCGGTATTACAGCGGTTAAGTAAGCTTGCTCAATATTTCGGAGGGATTTCTCGGTTCCTAGACTCGCGTCGCTATTTACAATATCCATAGCATGTCCGAATGCCAAATCGATTCTAAAGCCAACAGGGCTTGCTAATTTTTGAAACGTGACCTTTGCTAAATTTATGTCGAACTGATTTTCATAGATATCAAAATTTCTAAAGTCATTGATATGACTTGCTGGATTGTTAAAGTTTTTACTATAATATAGATCAAACATCCCGCTAATCTGAAGTGGATTTGATGTTGTATCTTTTGTCTGTGCCTGGATACTTGGAACGAATATCAATAGAAATAATCCTAGCATTCCTAAATGAGTTTTTGCAGTTAATATTAATTTATTCATTGTACTCCTATAATTTATTAAGTGATTGTTTTACTAATTTCTGCATAATATTCCTTTGAGATTCATTATCTTAATTATTCTTTAAATATTATGAACATTCCATTATTTATGTCTTAGAACGATAAAAACCTTAATAAATAATAATAATGTATATATATACCTTAATAATTAAAGAAAAATAAAATTGACACTTTAATTAATAAGCATTAAATTTCATTTTGTCAAGTATATTTGTAAAATAATTTTTATAATGTGATTATTTCTGCATTTGTGTGACTACTCTCGTTACCACTGCCGCTGCCTATTGGGAACGCTCACCTTCAGATTCATCCCCCAGTTTTTTGGTTGATTCCTGATATGTCCAAAAATATAATTTCAAATACACACCCTGCGAATAGTATTTCAGAATTATTGCAGAACCGCAGAGCAGTGACACAATAGTAGAATGGGATGAAAAACGGAATAAAGCTCCGAAGGAGCGAAACATAATTTATTTATGAATGGACATTATCAAAATAATGTCGTTGATAATATGTAACCAATCTATAGTTCTTAGATTATTGTTAACACAAATGTGTAAAGCTCACAATAAATATAAAAATATTTTCTAGCAGTACTTTTCCTATTAAAAATAAAGTCATTGGCTATAATTGTTTTTGCATTTATTCGACATGCTATATATATTTGAAAAACAAATTCTTGAAATTCTCAATAAGAAAAGCAGTTAAAATTGATTAAAGATGTTGGAAAATTTGTAGGTCAAGAAATCTCGCTTAAAGGTTGGCTATATAATAAGAGATCAAGCGGAAAAATTAAATTTTTAATATTAAGAGACGGCTCCGGCTATTTGCAGTGCGTTTACTTCAAAGGTAATGTCTCGGAAGAGACTTTCAATACTGCGGAAAGAATAGGACAAGAATCCGCTATTGAGGTTACTGGCAAGGTAAGGGCGGAGGAAAGAGCGCCCGGAGGTTATGAATTAGACGCTACTGGGTTAAAGGTAATTTCTGAAACTCATGATTTCCCGATTACCCCTAAAGATCATGGCATTGAATTTTTAATGGATAATCGCCATCTGTGGCTGCGTTCCAGCAGGCAAGTAGCTATCTTAAAAATTCGACATAGAATTTCAAAAGCTATACGTGATTATTTCGACGGACATGGTTTTACCTTGGTCGATACCCCCATTCTTACACCTGCTGCCTGCGAAGGCACTTCTACTCTATTTGAAACTGATTATTTTGATTTAGGCAAAGCTTATTTAACTCAATCAGGACAGTTATATGCTGAAGCTAATGCTATGGCATTAGGTAAGGTTTATAATTTTGGACCGGTTTTTCGTGCTGAAAAAAGTAAAACACGCAGGCATTTAACCGAGTTTTGGATGGTAGAACCCGAAGTAGCTTTTGCCGATTTGAATGACGATATGGATTTAGCTGAGGATTTTCTTGAATATGTTGTTCAGTCGGTTTTATCGGATAATTTAGAGGAACTTAAAATTTTAGAAAGAGATATAACTCTTCTTAAAAATGTTAAGAAACCGTTACCAAGGATTTCATATGATGAGGCTGTCGAAATATTACACAAAAACGGAATTGAATTTGAATGGGGTAATGACCTCGGCGGAACTGACGAAACGGTGATATCAAACCAATTTGATAGACCTGTTATGGTGCATCGTTATCCTTCTGTCGTTAAAGCCTTCTATATGAAACGGGATCCTGAAAATGAAAAATTGGCTCTGGCTGTTGATGTCCTCGCTCCTGAAGGTTACGGAGAAATTATCGGCGGTAGCCAAAGGGAAGATAATTTTGATACGCTCTTAAGTAGAATCGAAGAACATAATCTGCCTCGCGAAGCTTTTGAGTGGTATCTTGATTTAAGGAAATATGGCTCTGTCCCTCATTCAGGTTTTGGACTAGGTCTTGAAAGAACTGTTAGTTGGATTTGCGGCTTGGATCATGTTAGGGAATCTATTCCTTTCGCAAGAATGATCTACCGGAATACTCCGTAGAATTAAATATAAAACTTAAATATTAAAAAAATTTAGAATGTCATTACAACTAATTTTATTTATTTTGTTCGGCACTATCTCAGCGATTTCTTCTGTGTTGATGATTACCCGTACAAACGCCTTAATCAGTGCTTTATTCTTAATACTTAATTTTGCGGGTTTGTCGGGTTTATACCTGACATTGAACGCTCAATTTATAGCCGTTACGCAGGTTATTGTTTATGCCGGCGCCATAATGGTTTTGTTTCTTTTTGTAATTATGTTATTGAAACCGGAGCATGAAAAATATTTTTCCCATCAACCGAAATTAAAAATCTTTGCATTCTTCATTGCTTTTATTGTCTTCATTCAACTTGTTTTTATGATTTTCGTATCGCATCCTTCACAAGGAAACAATGCAAACGTGGCTGCAAGCGTTAAAGCGGGAACAATTGAAGAAATAGGTAAACAATTATATACAAATTATGTGCTCCCTTTTGAAGCTGCCGGTTATTTGTTATTAGCAGCAACAATCGGAGCTATAGTCTTAGCTAAAAAAAAATTCGAATAACATTATGAATATCCCAATTGAATATTATTTAATCTTAAGCGGGTTTATGTTCTTAGTTGGTGTGGCAGGAGTTCTAACCCGCAGAAATGCCATCATTGTCTTTATGTCGATTGAACTGATGTTGAACTCGGCTAATTTATCTTTGGTTACTTTTTCTTCATATATGGGCAATTCTACCGGCCAGCTTTTTGTTTTCTTTGTTATGACAGTGGCTGCCGCGGAAGCAGCAGTGGGACTTGCAATAATTCTCGCAATGTTCCGTAATAAATTGACTTTAAATATTGATGATATCAATATTCTTAAATGGTAATCTTCTTGAATAAAATTATTTTGAGATTATAAAATCTATGGTTCAGCTAATTTACTTAACCACATTGCTTCCGTTATTAGGATTTCTATTCAATGGACTCTTCGGAAGTAAAATTAAAAATGAAAAAATCATTGGAATAATAGGAAGCAGCACTATTGGGATTTCCTTCCTAATCGTAGTCGGAGCTTTTTTCCAAACTCTTTCTATGCCGGTAGATCAAAGACAAACTATTGTTAATCTTTTTACATGGATTAAAGTCGGAAATCTTGATGTTAATGTTTCATATCAGGTTGATCAACTTTCTTTATTGATGGGTCTGATTGTTACCGGAGTCGGCTTTATTATTCATGTTTATTCTATTGGCTATATGCATGGCGACAAAGGATTTGGACGATTTTTTGCATATTTAAATTTATTCATCTTTGCAATGATGAATTTGGTACTCGGCAGCAATTTTCTTCTTCTATTTTTAGGCTGGGAGGGTGTTGGTCTTTGTTCTTATTTGTTGATTGGATTTTGGTATGACAGAAAGTTTGAAAAGAGCACTACAAGCGATGCCGCTAAAAAAGCATTTATTGTCAATAGAATTGGCGATTTTGGATTCCTACTCGGAATATTTTTAATCTATTTGACTTTCGGAAGTCTTAATTTTAATGATGTGTTCGCAAGAGCGGCATCATTAAATATCCCCCAATATGTTTTCAATTTTATTGCACTATTTCTTTTCATCGGTGCAATGGGGAAGTCAGCACAAATTCCTTTATACATTTGGTTACCGGATGCAATGGCAGGCCCTACTCCAGTTTCTGCATTGATTCATGCCGCTACAATGGTTACTGCCGGAGTTTATATGGTTGCGCGATGCTCTATCATTTATGCTTCTGCGCCCGCGATTATGGAATTTGTTGCTATAATAGGAGCTTTAACCGCAATTTTTGCTGCATCAATAGCACTTGTTCAGAATGACATTAAAAAAGTGTTAGCTTACTCAACTGTAAGCCAGCTTGGCTACATGTTTTTGGCTTTAGGTGTAGGCGCTTTTTCGGCTGCATTATTCCACGTGATGACACATGCATTTTTCAAAGCATTATTATTCCTTGGTGCTGGCTCTGTTATTCATGGTATGCATGATGAGCAGAATATCCAAAACTATGGTGGTTTGAAAAAATATATGCCGAAAACTTATGTCACATTTTTAATTGCATCGCTTGCAATTGCGGGCATACCACCGTTATCAGGCTTTTTTAGTAAAGATGAAATTCTTTGGTCTTCATATGCAGATGGAAATATAATTTACTGGCTTATCGGGGTTGTTACTGCTTTGCTTACCGCTTTTTACATGTTTAGACTAGTTAGTCTGACTTTTGATGGCAAAGAAAGATTCGGACACGACAAACATCCTCATGAATCACCTGCCGTAATGACCATTCCTTTAATAATTCTTGCAGTCCTTGCGGCTGTTGGAGGATTTATCGGAATCCCGGAAATATTTTCAGGTGAGCATGGAAATCAATTTGATAATTGGTTAGAGCCTATATTCCAACCTGCGCAAGCAAAGATAGCAATGTTCGGAGTCCACAGCAGCTTAGAAGAAATTGTTTTAATGGTTGTTACATTAGTTGGCGTTATAGGTTCTATTTACGCTGCAAGATATATTTATATAAAGAATATTAAACCGGCAGAAAAACTTTCAAAGAGATTCAACGGGGTTTATAATCTTTTATTAAACAAATATTATGTTGATGAAATTTATGATGCCTCTGTTGTAACTCCAATTGTAAAAGGCTCCGAAATAGTTCTTTGGAAATTTGCCGATATAAAAATTATTGATGGTTTAATAAACGGAGTTGCTAATTTAATTGAAAAAATTTCCGGTTCAATTAGAAAAATACAAACAGGCGTAGCACAATTTTATGCTTTAATAATGATGCTTGGAATTGTAGCCGCTCTTTTCTGGATAATACTTAGCTTGTAGAATATGATAAACAATTATTTAATTACTTTTTTATTAGCAGTGCCTTTAGTTGGTGCTCTACTTCTACTATTAATTAAAAAAGATAAAGAAAATCTTGTAAGGTATTTTGGACTATTCGTTTCAACTTTAGCTTTTATTATATCGATAATAATTTATGCCGGATACGACTCTTCAAAAGGTGGTTTCCAATTAGTAGAAAAGCAGATGTGGATCAGCAATCTACATATAAGCTATAACGTTGGAGTCGACGGTATTTCGTTACTTCTAGTTTTATTGACAACTTTTTTAACCCCTCTTACGCTGTTGTCAAGCTGGAAAAGCATAAATAAAAAAGTAAAAGAGTTTACTTTTTTCATGCTGCTGCTTGAACTTGGTATGCTTGGCGTTTTCGTTTCTCTTGATCTTTTCCTATTCTATATTTTTTGGGAAGCAATGTTAATCCCAATGTATTTTATAATTGGTATATGGGGTGGGCCAAGAAGAATTTATGCTTCGATAAAATTTTTCCTATTTACAATGTTTGGCAGCTTATTAATGCTTGTTGCGATAGTTTGGCTTGCTGTATATGCCTCCGGTACACTTGGCCACTTTACTACTAACCTTGTCGAACTTTACTCAATTGCACCAACCATTCCTTATGGTATTCAACTATGGATGTTTTTAGCCTTTGCCCTAAGTTTTGCTATTAAGGTTCCTATTTTTCCATTACATACCTGGCTTCCGGACGCTCACGTAGAAGCTCCTACAGCAGGTAGTGTTATTCTTGCAGGTGTTCTTCTTAAGATGGGAACTTATGGATTGCTTAGATTTTGTTTACCCCTTTTCCCGCAAGCTGCCATTCACTTTGCGCCTTACATTTCAACGCTTGCTATAATTGGAATTATCTACGGCGCTCTCGTAGCTATGGTTCAGAAGGATATGAAAAAACTAGTGGCTTATTCGTCAGTCGCACATCTTGGATTTGTTGTACTTGGAATTTTTGCAATGACTCAAGAGTCAGTTCAGGGAGCGGTAATTCAGATGGTGAACCATGGTTTATCAACCGGGGCTTTATTCCTTTTAGTGGGCGTTATTTACGATAGAATGCATACAAGACTTATTTCCGATTACGGCGGAATTGCTAAGATTGTTCCAGTGTTTGCAACTTTCTTTATGGTCGCTTCCTTATCTTCTATAGGATTACCGGGGTTAAATGGTTTTGTAGGAGAGTTTTTAATCCTTCTCGGTACATTTAAGTCACCTGTATTAGATAGCTGGTGGTTTGCTGGATTCGCCACAAGCGGAGTAATTTTTGCTGCTGTATACTTATTATGGCTCTACCAGCGTGTCTTTTTTGGCGAAGTTAAAAATCCAAAAGTAAATGAGCTGAAAGACATGAATAAAAGAGAAATCTTTATTCTATCTGCGATTTTCGTTTTCATTATTTGGATCGGAATTTATCCAAGCACTTTCTTAAAAATTTCTGAAACTTCAACGAAAAAAGTAATTGAACAAGTTTTTAGTCCGGTCAACACCGGATCGAAATAAGTTATTGGGAAAAATATACGGAAATAAGATATTCTTAGATATTTGTTTCGTTTTGTTGTTCTTTCTAAATACTGGATTGTTATCGGCAGAAGTCAAAAGTAACTTAAACGCCGATACTTTAAATGTTGCCTCCGTATCAAATGCACATATTATTCAACAGCCCCCGGTTTATTTGATCGTTCCTTTTATTCTGCTGTTATTGGCAATTGCAACCGGACCTCTGTTTTATAAGCATCATTGGGAAAAACATTATGCTAAATACTCTATAATTGCCTCGATTGTCGTTGCTGTATATTATGTATTTTTCTTAAATGAGTTTAGCGGATTACTAAAAGTTATAACTGAGTTTATCTCTTTTATCGCATTATTAAGTTCGCTGTTCTCTGCATCAAGCGGAATATTGATAAATGTTGATAAAAAATCTACTCCTATTGCTAATACGGTCTTTCTATTAATTGGCGCTGTCCTTGCAAATTTTATCGGAACTACCGGCGCTTCCGTTCTTTTAATAAGACCGTTTATAAAATTAAATAAAGACAGAATCGCTCCTTATCATATTATATTTTTTATTTTTATTGTCAGCAATGTAGGCGGGGCATTAACTCCGCTAGGCGATCCTCCGCTATTCCTGGGCTTCCTTAGCGGTGTGCCTTTCTTCTGGGTTGTTCAGCATATGTGGTATATGTGGTTATTAGCATTAATATTAATCCTAATCCCGTTTTATTTCTTTGATCTTTTTAATAAAAAGACAAGCAGTAAAGAATTGTATTCCGGTAAGATTGAGATTAAAGGTCATAGGAATATGATCTATTTGCTGATTATTATTGCTGCTGTTTTTATTGATCCGGCAGTTTTTCCATGGGTGCCCGATTTATCACCTCTGCCGTTTGGTATAAGAGAAATAATCTTGTTCGCTGTTGTTTATTTTTCTTATAAAAGCTCAGATCAAAAGATTCTAATAGCTAATGAATTTAATTTCGAACCGATAAAAGAAGTCGCCTTTTTGTTCGTCGGAATTTTTATTACAATGCTTCCCGCGATAGAATTAGTAGCATTTGAGGCAAAAGCTTTCGGCGATAAATTGAATGCCGATGTTTTTTACTGGGCAACAGGCGTGATTTCGGCTGTGCTTGATAATACGCCTACTTATATGAATTTCTTAAGTGCTGCAATGGGGAAATATAATCTTGATATAGCTCTTAAAGCCCATGTTCAGCATTTTGTAAACGTAGATATTATTTATCTGAAAGCAATTTCAATTAGCGCTGTTCTTTTTGGAGCGCTGACATATATTGGTAACGGCCCTAACTTTATGGTTAAATCAATAAGTGAAAGAGCCGGTATTACAATGCCAAGTTTTTTTGCATATATATTTAAGTATTCACTTTTAGTTTTACTTCCGGTCTACACAATTATTTGGCTTTTATTTTTTTACGGTAGAGGTTAAATGTTCAAGACAATTTCGGATACTTTAGAAAATAAATTAAACGGGTTATATTATGGTAACAGAATATTACTGCCATTTTCCTGTTACGTATTGAAAATAATTATTGAAGATGATATTTTGATGGATTTTTCCCCTTCGTCCAAATCAATTTATCTTAATGAAACAGATTCATTTACTGAAATATATTTTAAGGATTTTAAAAATTTGAAAGATACTATATCAAAGTATGAATCTGTAAAATTGATCGCTGTTGAAAAAAATAAAGATATTTTCCAAATGGAAAATCATATTAAACTGGCTCTTAGAGTAGGGGATAATCATAAATTAATTATTGAAAAAACTGACGAAGACATTTTATTTTTAGAATAACAATTATGCTTAATAACTTTCAAGAATTTTATAATATTATACCGATTTTGCTTATCGGTGCAGGATTTTTAATTTCACTTCTGATTGAAATGTACTTCAAAAAAAGTGATGTAATCCTTCCATGGTTTACTATCCTGATATTTCTAGCAGCGGGATTTCATGCTTTATACGCGGTCAATTCTGTCTCGGTCATTTTCCAAAATATGCTTGCAACTGGCGGAATAGTAAATATATTTTATATCATCTTTACATTCGGCGCCGCTATTGTAGCACTTCTTTCTATTGATTATATAAAAAAATACGGAACTTATTTCGGTGAATATTATATTCTTCTTCAAACTTCCATCCTTGGTATGATGCTGATGGCAGGCGCCAAGGACCTTTTCATGATCTTTCTTGGATTAGAACTTATGTCTGTTAGCTTTTATTCTTTAGCCGGTTTGAATAGAAAGCGGCTAAAAGCAAATGAAGCTTCTTTAAAATATTTTTTGCTCGGCGCATTTGCAACCGGATTTATCGTATATGGAATTGCGTTGATATACGGAACCGTTCATTCAACATCGATTGATATGATCGCATCAAGGTTTTATGAACTATCCTCAGATAAACTTTTTATTGCCGGAATTTTATTATTCTTAATCGGATTTTCATTTAAGATTGCTGCGTTTCCATTCCACATGTGGGTCCCGGATGTTTATGAAGGCTCTCCTACAACTATTGCCGGATTATTCTCAACAGGTGGCAAAGCTGCTGCTTTTAGCGCTATTATTGTTACGCTTGGCGTTTTATTTACAGGGCGAATAGGTAATATTCTTATGCCTTATCTTGCTGTCATTTCAGTGCTTTCAATGTTTTACGGAAGCATTGTTGCTATCTCTCAAGACAACATTAAAAGGATGCTTGCTTACTCATCAATCTCGCATGCAGGATATTTGTTAATTGGTTTGGCTGCAGGAAATTCATTTGGGGTTGCAGGTGTAATCTTTTATTTAGCTTCCTACACTTTTATGAATTTGGGTGCATTCGGAATAGTTGCTTTAATTGAAGGAAAAGATGAATCCAATTTAACATTGAAGTCTTTTTCCGGTTTAGCTTCAAGATATCCTTTACTTGCGGCTCTTTTTTCAATAATAATGTTCTCTCTTGCAGGAATTCCTCCATTTGCAGGATTCTTTGGGAAGTATTATGTTTTTATTGCAGCAATTAAATCTAACTTGACCTGGCTTGCAATCCTTGGAGTTCTTTCAAGTGTTATTTCAGTTTATTTCTATTTAAGAATTGTCGTGTTGATGTACTTCAAAGATGCTGAAACAGATTTGAAAATTGATGTAAGTAAAACAGGATTAGCAGCCGTTATCATTTCCGTGCTTTTAGTTATTATTATAGGAATAGCTCCTGGTACTATTATAGATCTAATTGCATTTTTTTTCAAATAATGAATTAGGGGCACTTCTAAATACTATCTTTTCTAAAAATTTAACGCAAAGAACGCAACTAAATTCTATATTATAATTCCCGGCATTTTCTTCTTTATCTACCAAAGTTGTTATTCCATTCCCAAGAACGTCATATATTTTTAATGAAATTATTTTTATGATTGTTATAATTGCATTTGCATGGAATTAATAAGTCAAATACCTGAGTACATATAAATATATATTTCAAATAGATTTTATTGAAAATATTCCGGCTGCATGCAATACAAAAATCTTCTATTTGTTAGATGTCATTTTTATTCTTGAAATGATTAAAAGGGTAGTAGAGGGTAAAAAAAGAGGTTAACTAGGATTGTCTGATATAATAAATAAAAAACCCGAGATAAAGATATTCCGGGTT
This sequence comes from Bacteroidota bacterium, assembly GCA_021831685.1. Taxonomy (GTDB): domain Bacteria; phylum Bacteroidota; class Ignavibacteria; order Ignavibacteriales; family Ignavibacteriaceae; genus FEN-1297. The sequence continues at coordinate 17,004 of JAKBMG010000194.1, forward strand.
TTTCTAGAGGCGCCGGTCGGATTCGAACCGACGAATAAAGGTTTTGCAGACCTTCGCCTTAGACCACTTGGCTACAGCGCCATATAAAAAATAAAATCCACTTAAGTGGATTTTCAACAGTTAAATATGCGTTTTTGAGCGGGAAACGGGACTCGAACCCGCGACATCAACCTTGGCAAGGTTGCGCTCTACCAACTGAGCTATTCCCGCATTCAAAATTTCAAAATAACTTATTACTTTCCGAATTTTTGCGCCTCAAATATAATAGGATTCATAGCATTTTGCAAAAATATTAACCACTAATTATTACTTTCTTGATCCAAGTCTATATCCTCTTAACGGAAGTGATGATTGAATAGTTATAAAAACATTTTTATCGATTGATTCAATCAATTTTATAATCTCTTTTTGTATTTTTCTCGAAATAATTATCACTATAACTGATACACCTCCTGCACCACCCTCAGCAGGTAAAATAGTTACAGCGAATTTTGATTTTCGTAATGTGTCTGCAATTTCATCCGTAAGATGCCTGGAAATAATATTTAGCTGTGCAAAACCAAAACCAATTTTCTGTTCGATAATAATGCCTATAATATTTCCAAGTCCGAAACCCGTAGCATATCCAAAAAGATTAGGTATGTTATCAAGATGCTGAAAAATAAATCTTATGGCAAAAACCCAAATCAATACTTCGAAAAAACCTACCACTCCGGCGTAGTATTTTTTCCCCTGAACAACTAAAATTACTCTAATAGTATCTAGTGAGACATCGCAAATTCTCATCGACATAATTAGAATTGGGCCGTAAATGAAATCAAGCATTTATGCTCCTTATTTTTTTATTACTCATTTAAAATTAAACAATTATCAAATTTTATTTTATCTTTAAATATTAGATTCAAAAAATATTATTAGTAAATGTACGAAAGAGAACGTTTAGAATTAGTAGATAAATTATCTGAAAAAGGCATTGCCGATATTTTCGTTTTAAAAGCTATCGGCGAAGTTGAACGGCATTTATTTGTGCCGAAGGCAATGAAGCATCATGCATATAAAGATATTGCATTGCCTATTGGATACGGTCAGACAATATCGCAACCTTACACCGTAGCTTTTATGACTCAAGCTTTAAAGCTAAAACCAAATTTAAAAGTCTTAGAGATTGGAACCGGCTCCGGTTATCAAGCAGCTATTCTATATAATATGGGAGCTGATGTCTATAGCATCGAAAGACAATTTGAGATTTACTCGGCTACTAGAAAACTTTTTGATCAATTGGGAATTCGCGTTAATACCAAATGTGGTGACGGTACAATAGGCTGGGATGAGTTTGCACCTTACGACGGCATTATAGTAACTGCCGGTTCTCCGAATATTCCTCCATCATTAAAAAAACAGCTTGCGATTGGAGGTAGACTTGTTATTCCAGTAGGGAATAAGGATTCTCAGACTTTAAATATTGTTAGAAAAACTGAGGAAGATGAATTTGAGATTCAAGCGGTTCCGGAGTTTTCTTTTGTCCCTTTAATCGGAAGGGAAGGTTGGAACCAAAAATAATAGTAATCACCGGGCCAACATGTTCCGGAAAAACAAGTTTAAGCCTTCTGCTGGCAGAAAAGTTAAATGCTGAAATTATCTCGGCAGACAGCAGACAAATATTTAAGTACCTTGATATTGGTACTGCAAAACCATCAAGACAAAATTTAGAAAAGGTAAAGCATCATTTTATTGATGTTTTAGAACCTGATGAAAATTATAATGTTAGCCGGTTTGAAAATGAAGCGAGTTTAGTAATAAAAAATATTTTAAGTAGAAATAAAGTACCCCTAGTTGTCGGAGGTTCCGGATTATATATCAAAGCGCTAGTCGATGGAATTTTTGATGAAGTCGATATTGATCAAGATTATAGAAATGAATTATTTGAACAAAAGAAAATTTATGGAAATGAATTCCTTTATTCAGAATTAATAAAGGTTGACCCTGAAAGCGCATCTAAGATGTTACCTCAAAATTGGAAAAGAATAATCAGGGCACTGGAAGTTTTCCATTTGACAGGCAAACCAATAGGTTTGCATCAAAAGGAACATAAACGTCAAACGGATTTTAAGTTTCTTCAATTTGGATTAAATTGGGAGCGACCAATTCTATATGAAAATATAGAGCACCGTGTTGATGAAATGTTAGAGCTTGGATTGGTCGAAGAGACAAAAAATATACTTGGAAAAGGATTCGACAGAAACTTAAATGCTCTTAATACAGTGGGCTATAAAGAAATAATTTCTTTTTTGGACGGGAGCATTAATATTGAAAGAGCAATCGAATTAATCAAAAGAAATACAAGGAGGTTTGCTAAAAGACAGTTAACCTGGTTTAGAGCAGATAAAAGAATTATCTGGCTGGATATAAACAACACGTTCCAGTCAGGCAACAATAAATACGAACAAACAGATCTCAAAAAAGATTTGGAAAACATTGCGGATGAAATAATTCGCAGAGAGGAACTCGGATGAAGGAAAAAATTAAAATAGCGTCTGGGCAAGGATTCTGGGGGGATTTAATTGATGCTCCGTACGATCAAGTAAAAAAAGGGAATGTAGATTATCTTGTGATGGATTATCTTGCCGAAGTTACTATGTCAATTCTACAGAAACAGAAGAATAAAAATCCAAAACTTGGTTACGCAAAAGACATTCCCGAACTGATGAAAAGAATTTTACCTATCTGCAAAGAGAAGGGAACAAAAATAATAACCAACGGTGGCGGGGTTAACCCGATTTCTTGCGCTGAAGCTGTTTTGGATGTAGCCAGAAATATTGGTATCGATAAATTGGAAATAGCTGTTGTACTTGGAGATGATATCAAAGATAGAATTGATGAAATAATAAATTCCGGCAGCGAATTAAATAATATGGATACGAATGAATCTATCAAATCGGTCAAAGAGAAAATCCTTAGTGCTAACGTATACTTTGGTGCCTTGCCGATTGTTGAAGGATTAAAAGCGGGTGCAGATATTGTCATAACTGGAAGAACGACCGATACCGGATTAACGTTAGCTCCGATGATTTATGAATTTGGATGGGATAAAAATAATTATGATCTGATGTCCGCGGGAACTGTGGCGGGACACATATTGGAATGCGGCGCACAATCTTCCGGGGGAAATTTCCTCGGAGACTGGCAGTCGATTCCAAACATGGCAGAAGTTGGATTTCCAATTGCTGAAGCTTATCCAAACGGCGAATTTATAATTACAAAACATGCAAACACAGGTGGAAGAGTATCATTTGAAACTGTTGCTGAACAGCTTCTGTATGAGATAGGTGATCCTGAAGTATATATTACACCGGATTGCGTGGCAGATTTTACTTCAATTAAACTTGAAGATTTAGGTAACGACCGGGTAAAAGTATTTAGTATCAAAGGAAAGAAAGCTACGGAGTTCTATAAAGTATCTTGTTCTTATGCAAGTGGATATTCTGCTTCTGCAAGCCTGACTTATTCATGGCCTCAGGCTTTAACAAAAGCAAAAGCAGCCGACAAGATATTGAGGAAAAGATTAGAAAATCTTAATCTTACTTTTGATGAAATAAGAACAGAATTTATCGGCTACAATTCTTGCCACGGACCTTTATCAAAAGAAAATAATGAAGAAGATATAAATGAAATAATGCTGCGAGTTGCTGTCAGATCACAAGATTATTATTCAATAGAGCGGTTTGGGAAAGAAATAGCACCATTAATATTAACCGGTCCTCCAAGCGTAACAGGGTTTGCAGGCGGTCGCCCAAAACCAAGCGAGGTAGTGGCATATTGGCCTGCATTAATTCCTAAAAAATTAGTTCAACCTGAAGTAAAATTAATAGAGTTGTAAAATGAAAAAACAATTATTAGAATTAGCACATGGAAGAAGCGGAGATAAAGGCGATGCAGCAAATATCGGAATAATCGCTTATGACGATAAAGAATTTGAAATAATTAAAAAGCAACTGACAGTTAATCGCGTAAAAAAACATTTTGAAGGGATATGTTTTGGTGAAGTAGAACGTTATGAGCTTCCCAATTTACGCGCATTAAATTTTCTTTTGCATAACACACTGGGTGGAGGAGGAACTGTGTCACTTAAACATGATGCGCAGGGAAAAACTTTAGCAGCCGCCTTGCTCAGAATGGAAATTGAGATATAAAAGAGAATAAAAACAAAACAGGATTAAACAATGTTTGATGAAGAATTGAAGCAGTTAAACTTATACAAGCAAAGGATTCATAATCTTCGAGGTTATCTTTGACGTCGATAATAAAGACAACAAAGTAAAAGACCTTCAATACAAAACTACTGATGAATCTTTCTGGAATGATCAAATTGGTGCACAAAAAACTTTGCTGGAAGTAAAGCATTTGCAAGTTTGGATTAATCTCTGGAAAGATATTGACCAAAAAGCTAATAGCCTTGAAGAGTACATTAATTTAGCTGAAATGGAAAATGACGAATCGCTTATTGAAGAAATTCAAAATGAACTTATTTCCTTAAATGCAAATATTGAAGTAGTAGAACTTAAAAATATGCTAAGCGGAAAGGATGACAATAAGAACTGCATCCTTACGATCCATTCTGGCGCTGGCGGGACTGAGGCGCAGGATTGGGCAGACATGCTTATGAGAATGTATTTGCGTTGGGGAGAACAAAACGGGTTTAAGATGTCTATAGCTGACATTCTTGATGGAGACGGTGCGGGAATTAAAAGCGTAACAATTGAAGTCGAAGGCGAGTTTGCTTATGGTTATATGAAAGCAGAAAACGGCGTTCATAGACTGGTAAGAATTTCTCCTTTTGACTCTAACAAACGCCGCCATACTTCTTTTGCCTCGGTGTTTGTAATTCCCGAAATCGACGATACTATCATAATTGAGATTAATCCAGCTGATTTAAGAATTGATACATTCCGTTCCGGAGGGAAGGGCGGACAGAATGTAAACAAGGTTGAAACAGCAGTGAGAATCACTCATATTCCAACAGGAACTGTCGCTGCATGTCAAAGTGAACGCTCTCAAATCCAAAATAAAAATAACGCAATGAAACTTTTAAAGTCAAAACTGTATCAGGTTGAAAAGGAAAAGCAAGAAGCGGAATTAGACGAAGTTGAAAAAGGGAAAATGAAAATTGAGTGGGGAAGTCAGATACGTTCTTATGTTTTTCATCCTTATAATATGGTTAAAGATCATCGCACAGAAGTTGAGACTTCTGATGTCCAGGGCGTGATGAATGGCGACTTGAATAAATTTATTAAAGCTTTCCTATTAAAATTTAGTCATAATTAGTCTTATGAAAAAATCTATTTCAAAAAAGAATAAAGATGATTTTTTCGACCGCGTCTACAAAGTTGTTGCAAAAATACCTTACGGAAAAGTTGCCACTTATGGGGATATTGCAGAGGCATGTGGAATAAGGTCTGCTGCTAGAACTGTAGGATGGGCTTTGAATGGCGCTAAAGAATCCGGGCTGCCCTGTCATCGTGTGGTAAACAGATTTGGAGCTCTTACCGGAAGGCTGCATTTCGGGGATAATGATATTATGGAAGATCTTCTTCGTTCTGAAGGAGTTGAATTTGATAAAGATGGTTTTGTAATATTGGATAAATTTATTTGGAAACCAAAGCCATTAAAAAAATGAAGAGGCTAACAAGTATGATTATCCATTTTGTTAGCCTTTGCTAATAAATTATTACCAACTGCTTCCAGTATATCTGTTAACGTGAATTGAAGAAATCCCTGCATCAAGATGAAGATAAATTTTATCCTTCGCTTGGTCAAAATTATCCGTTTGGTACTCGTTGTTACTTATCTTGTTGAATCCATTAAATTCATTATCCGAAAGACCGGATTTGACCATAATTCTGCAGCCGGAAGATTCGGGGACTAGAATTTCTATTGAGGATACGCCCGCGTTTAAGTTTAATGTAGTCAATTCACTTTTATTACCTAGTTTAAGCATTATTTTAGCCGCACCCATTTTGACATTTATATTTTCAGTCTTAAAGGGAGTAAAATCAAAATTCATCTCCGCAGCACCGCAATTTAAGTTCAAATTCCAAACAGGATTAGGGTTAAGCCTTATCTCTGCAAAGTTGTGGTTATATTTTCCATTAAAAAACGTGAACGATCTTTTCTTCATTTTAAATTTTACAATTGCATTCCCGTTTGAAATTTCCTTTTCAAGAAGATAAAGATTTTTATGACCTATTATATGTGCCGACATAAGCTGGTTTGTCGTATCTTTAATGATAAAAGAGCCCGCTCCGGCATCAAAATAAAAATCAGCTTTGCTTATATTAGGATTATAATCAGTATAATAATTTGATGAATCGGAATCCGAGGAAATTGAATAATCGCTGTGGTTATCAAAGAAATCACTGCCTCTAACAAACCAAAAAATTGAATTGAAAAAAGCAAACAGTGCAACTGCAATGATTATTGCTGAAATAGCAGACAAGAATCCTTTCACAATTGAGTTGGTTGTGAAATAGGAAAGCCCCAGCAGTATAAAAATGACCGGCCAGAATTTCCAAATATAAGTCATGTCGAAATTTAGTGATCCAAGATTAGCAAGCAGGACTAGCACCCCGATAGTAACAAAAAACAATCCCCAAAAAAGATTTCTTATTTTCATAAAGCTTCTCGCAATTTATTTTACTTTGAATTTGATTTAAGTAGCAGCGAAATGCCTATTACAATTAAGATTAAAGGCCAATAATCACCAAAATGAAACCATGGGATAAAATTTTGACCTAAGAAAATAAATCCTAGAACAATTAAAATTACTCCGCCCAAATTGTTTCTTCTTGGCTCATGCTCTTTGTGCATTCGCGTTGATGCCTCATCTTTCGATTCAGTTGAATTGTCTTGGCTGTTCGCTGAAGCAGATACATTCTCGGGATAAGGTTCTTCGGGGACAACAATCCACAAAATAATATAGGCAAGAATTCCGCTTCCACCGACGACCAAGGCTACTATAAAAATAATTCTGATCAAAGTCGAATCAATGTCAAAATAATCTCCTAAGCCTCCGGCTACTCCGCCAATCATTTTATCTCTGCGTGACCGGTATAATTTCCTTTTCATTTTATACCTCCGTATAAATAAGTTTAATTTCAATGGGAATAATAACCAAAAATATTTTTTATGCTAATCTATTGTTATTAGCGGCTTTTAACCCTGAATTACGGAAGAATAATTTTACCTGCGGCGCCTAATGAGATATTATTCCTTGTTGATTGATTTTCAAAATATCGGTTTAAGTAATGTTAGACAAAATGTATTATTCTTCAGAAAGAGAAAACAACCCATATCAATATTGTAAAACCACTAGTCCTTTCCTATTTTTGCAACAAAAAAATAAAGATATTTTATGAAAATTGCTTTATGTCAGACAAATACAATCATTGGTGACTTAGATTTTAACAAAGCTAAAATTATTGAAGGATACAATAAAGCTCTACAAGATTCTGTTGATTTAGTAATCTTCCCAGAGTTATCCTTAGTGGGATACCCTCCGCAAGATTTAGTTGAAAAAAAAGAATTTAGAGATGAAGTTAATAAAGCAGCTAAAGAAATTGCCTCGATTACAGGTGAGGTTGCAATCCTTTTTGGCGCAATTACCGAAAATAATCATTTGACCGGGACTGCCGTTCATAATTCTGCTTTACTATGTTACAATGGGAAAATTCAATTTGTCCAACACAAAACTTTAATTCCTAACTACGATGTTTTTGATGAAATGCGGTATTTTGATATGGCACTGGAAGCGAAAATATTTAATTTCAAAGGAGAGAAATTAGGGATTTCAATTTGCGAAGATATTTGGAATGATGAAGATTACTGGTACAAAAGGCGTTACAGTATTGATCCGGTAAAAAACTTAATTGAAAAAGGAGCCACTATATTAATAAATATTTCGGCTAGCCCTTACGCATATCATAAAAGAGAAGACCGGCAAAAAATGTTATCGGTTTTAACTAAACATGATAAAATCCCGCTTGCTTATGTTTGTACGGTCGGTGCACAAACTGATTTAATATTTGACGGTGCAAGTATGTGCTTTGATAGAAATGGAAGCCTGGTCATTCTTGGAAAGGCGTATGAGGAAGACTATTTTATTTTTGATACATGTAAAAAATATCCGGAAATAATTAATTCAGAAAAATGCTTTGAAGAAGAAATATTAAACGCTTTAATTTATGGTATACGTGAATATTGTAATAAATTAAATTTTAGAAAAGTAGTTATAGGATTAAGCGGAGGAATTGATTCAGCGCTTGTTACATATCTCGCCGTTCAAGCCTTGGGAAAAGAAAATGTCCATGTTATTTTGATGCCTTCCCAATTTTCAAGCGATGGTAGCATTATAGATTCAGAGAAACTTATTGCTAATCTCGGCATCTCATCAGAAAATATTTCGATTCAGCCTGTAGTGGATAAAATAAACGAAATTCTTTCTCCGGCTTTTCATAACTTACCCCAAGGACTTGCTGAAGAAAATATTCAAGCCCGGGTTAGAGGTCTTTATTTAATGGCTATAGCGAATAAGTTTAATTACTTGTTGCTTGCTACCGGGAATAAATCAGAGATGGCAGTTGGTTACTGTACGCTTTATGGTGATATGAGCGGGGGACTTGCAGTAATCGCTGATGTTTACAAAACCGATGTTTACCGTCTCGCAAATTATATCAATATAAATGAAGAAATTATCCCTGTGGAAATAATCACAAAGGCTCCTTCGGCTGAATTAAAACCCGGCCAAAAGGATCAGGACTCATTACCTGAATATGATTTGTTAGATAAAATATTAAAAATGTATCTTGAAGAAAATAAAGAGATATCCGAGATTTCTCATCTAATCGGTGATGAAAAAATTGTTAAGTTTGTGCTAAGGTTAGTTGATCTAAATGAATATAAGCGGAGACAGGCTGCTCCTGCCTTAAGAGTTTCGACAAAAGCTTTCGGATATGGAAGAAGATACCCGATTGTTCAAGGTTGGAGAAAATAAAGAAATGTCAAAAACAAAGAGTTAGTTTAATGGAAAAGAATTTTATAAAATATTATAAGCTATCATTATTTTCAATCATTGTTTTATTAGTTTTTGCTGCGCCGGTCATGCCTCAGATAATCGGACAACAGGGACATGTAAAAATTAAATCATACTCATCACTGGATAAGGTAAGGGTAGGCAGTCAATTTCAGATTGCGGTAAAAGCTGATGTTGATGATTCATGGCATATAAATTCAGATAAACCAAACGAAGATTATTTAATCCCGACGAAAATTTCGATAGATACATCGAATGGATTTAAACTCCAAAGTGTCATTTATCCAAAAGCAAACAATATTAAACTTAGCTTTTCGGAGAAACCTCTTTCGGTTTGGGAAGGAGAAATCTTTTTTACAGGCACTGTGTATGTGCCCCAAAATTTAACACCCGGGAATTATCCGCTTTTAGTAAAATTAGAATATCAGTCATGTAATAATCAAACTTGCTCTCCTCCAGTCTCGGCTGAAGACACATTGATCGTTAACGTAACAAATTCCAATATAACCCCGGCTAAAATCAACCTGGACATTTTTAATAAATTAAATCTTAACGACGAACCTGAAATTAAAAATGCACAACCATCCGATGCTATTTCATCAACTTTAGCTTCGAGCGGATTATTGTTAAGCTTATTATTTGTCTTTGTAGGAGGATTAGCACTAAATCTTACTCCTTGCGTCTATCCTTTAATCCCAATCACCATCGGCTTCTTTGGCGGGCAAAGCGAGGGAAGTACAAAAAGACTTTTTTTAATGGGATTATTATTCGTAGTAGGAATGGCACTAACTTATTCGGTAATAGGAGTTGTGACTGCATTGAGCGGTGCCGTATTTGGTTCTCTATTACAAAATATGTGGGTCATTATTTCCATTTCATTAATCTTCGTGATTTTATCTTTAAGCATGTTTGGGCTTTATGAAATACAAATGCCAAACAGCTTAGTCGCAAAAGCCGGTGGTGCTAAAAACGGTTATTATGGTGCATTCTTTATGGGCCTAACTATGGGCATTGTAGCAGCTCCTTGCATCGGTCCTTTTGTGCTTGGACTCGTAACATTTGTCGCAGCAAAAGGGGATCCTTTCTACGGATTCTTAATGTTCTTTGTTTTAGCTCTCGGATTAGGTTTCCCTTATCTTTTACTTGCAATATTTTCGGGAAAGATTAAAAAACTTCCTCGCTCCGGCGTTTGGATGGAATCCGTAAAACATATTTTTGGATTGATTCTTCTCGGAATGGCTCTCTATTTTATTCTCCCGCTTCTGCCAAAGAATATCTCAGGATACGTTCTTCCGGTATTTTTTATTATTGCTGCGCTTTATATTCTAATTTTTGATAAGTTAGCTAATAATATTAAAGGCTTCAGAATTTTCAAGATCACATTTTCAATCATACTAATTGCAGTTGCTGCTTATGCATTAATACCTGAAAAGAAAAGTTCGATTGAATGGAAATCATATTCGGAAAATTCCTTATCGAAAAGTACCTCATTAAACAAAGGGGCAATAATCGATTTCTACGCAGACTGGTGCATACCATGTAAAGAATTAGATGCATCTACTTTTTCCAATCCAAAAGTTATTGAAGAATCTAAAAACTTCATTACATTAAAAGCCAACATGACGAAAACTCTTTCACCTGATGTTGAACAACTGCGGGATAAATATAAAATCGTCGGAGTTCCCACAATTCTTATCCTAAATTCCAAAGGTAAAGAAATTCAAAGAATAACAGGATTCGTCAACGCAAAAGAATTTTCTGAAATGCTAAAGAAAGTCGAATGAATTATATTTTAGATGATGAAAAGTGATATCTTTCAAAATCGAAGTTATCCGTCCATATGAAACACATGTACCTTTCATTGATCAGCCCCGGAGGAGAGAAATCCCTTCTTAACTTGGGCTGATATCTCTCTCTTCATTCGAGGCGTTACAAAAGTGGTTGCGCAACATTCCAGGTCAGACATATCCGGTAAAATCGTCTTGCTTATGTTTATAGTTTTTCCCATATTTAAGTAAACATTTGTTTACTATATTATAAAATATAAAACCCATTTTCAATAGCTAAATCAATAGAAATTTACAGTTTTTACAATGAAAACGATTTTCCATCTTGATATGGATGCCTTCTTCGTTTCGGTTGAACGAATTCTCGATCCTTCATTGGAAGGTAAGCCGGTAATTGTCGGCGGCGACCCTCACGGCAGAGGGGTGGTTGCGGCATGCAGTTATGAAGCCCGTAAGTTTGGTCTGCAATCCGGTATGCCGGTTAGAACGGCTTTTCGTTTATGCCCGCACGGAATTTACCTTCACGGGCACGGGAAGGAATACGAACGCTACTCCAATATTGTAAAGAAATTCTTAGAAAATTACTTCCCAATGGTGCAGCAAGCATCAGTTGATGAATTTTATCTTGATTTTACCGGCTGCGAAATAATATACGGAACCGCTCTTTTATTCGCCCAAAAAATCCAATCGGAAATTTGGCAGCAGTTTGCTTTACCATGTTCAATCGGGATTGCATCCAATAAAACCATAGCCAAGATCGCATCTGATTATAAAAAACCTAAAGGTATAACGCTGGTAACTCAAGGCAAAGAAAAAGAATTTTTGGCTCCTCTTCCCATCGAAAAAATACCCGGTATCGGTAAAAAAACTTTTCCGTTGCTTCATGCACGCGGCTTTAAGACTGTAGGTGATATTGCAAACTCATCGCCGGATTATCTTTCGGTTCTTCTCGGCAAGTTCGGTAATGAACTTTGGGAGAAAGCCAACGGGCACGGAAATGATATTCTTACAATTGAACGTGAGAGAAAAAGTATCTCTAAGGAAACTACATTCGAGGCAGATATAGTTAATAAAACAAAGATTGAGACAAAGCTCTTTGAACTTGCAGGCAAAGCGTCTCAGCTTTTGCGAGATGAGAATTTGCAGACGTCAACTGTTTCAATCAAACTGCGCTATTCGGATTTTGTTACTGTAACAAGAGCCAGGACAATTATTCCTACTGATGACGACAAAACGGTTTTTGATATTGCTGTAGATCTCTTCCGTAAGGCATTTACACACCGTGTAGGTATCAGGCTTATTGGGATACATCTTAGCAAACTGAACCATTTTGGCGAGCAGGAAGTTTTATTTGAAGATGAACATGTAATCCGCAAGCGAATGCTGCGTGCCGTAATGAAGATACGCGACAAATACGGCTATAAGTCAATTCATATCGGAAAAACTTAGGAGTTTATTATGTTCTCTTTACATGCTCATTCAAACCATTCTCTTTTGGAAGGAACTATTCCGGTAGAAGATCTAATTTCATTTGCAAAAATATCGGGGAGCAGGTATGCCGCACTTGCGGATACAAATTCTATGCACGGATTAATTCAATTTGCCAAATTAGCGAAGGAACAGAACATCAAACCTTTGCTGGGAGTCTAGATTGATGATCCCAACGATAAAAATCTTAATGCTATCTTCATTGCAAAAAATAATGAAGGATACTCTCTCATCTGTAAGATAATTACTTCCAGAAAATTGAAAGGAGATTTTTCTAGTAATGCCAATGCAGGGTAATTCAAACATAATGAAAGTAAAAAGTAAAGCCTCCAAGATTTAGAGAAATCCTGGAGGTTCCTTTCTATCCTAAAATATTAGCTGCCTTATTTTAAGTATTTAACCATCCAGTTGATCCATCGTTTGAAGACATCCGTTGTTCTTACAATATCATGAGGGAAGTGTGTATCAGCCGGATATGTGTAAAATTCTGTATGAACTCCGTTATCCTTCAAGGCGTGGTACATTTCATAGCTATTGACAATGGGAACGTTGGGGTCGCCTGCATCACCCATTATAAGAGTAGGTGCTTTAACAAATTTTGCATAGACAATTGGGGACTGATCTCTCCAGATATCCCAATATTCCTTACTCCAGGGTGAGCCGCCGAAAAAGTAAAGATCACCGGTTTGGTAATAAGCTATTGTATAATCCATTACCCAATCATTAAGAGCCGCACCTTCAACAGCGGCTTTCCATTTAGAAGGATAATAACCGTTTAACCATGAAGTCATATACCCGCCGTAGGACCAGCCGGAAATACCGATCCGGTTTGTGTCGATTACTCCCAACTGTTCAACCTTCTTAAGACCTGCCATTACATCTTGTCCGGGTCCTTCTCCGGTATTTCTAAAAATGGCATGTTGGTATGCATCACCAAGATTAGTACTGCCTCTGTAATTTGGTTGAAAAACAAAGAAACCTTCTGCTGCAATAAGCTGAGGAAGAGCTGAGAACGCCTCTGTAGAAGCACCCTCCGGTCCACCATGAATAACTAATACCAAGGGATATTTTGATCCAGGTTTGTAGTCAACCGGATAGTTTAACACGCCGTCTTCGTTAAATCCGTCAGGACCTTTCCATGAAATATTTTCGGTTTTACTTAAAGAAAGACTATCAACAAAAATATTAAGATTAGTTAGTTGTTTTGGATTTGCATTAAGTGAAGTCATTACATACAACTCCATAGGATGATAAGCGGTAGAACCGGTGAATGCAATAACGCCATTTTTAGAGACAGTGATATCACCTTCGATATTTACATTTCCGAGGTCAAGTATTTTTGGATGTCCTTCTAAAGACTGGTTCCATATAACTGACCGGGTACCTTTTTCACCTGTGAATAAAAGACTTTTACCATCGGGCAGCCAGACGTAGTTGTCTATATTACGTGCAAGCTCTTTGGTGATATCGGAAATTTTATTATTAATATCAGCATAGACAGCATTCCCGTTATTCTGATCGCCATTTCGCGGACGCATAAATGTAAGCGTATTAGTAATTGGATTGTATTGAGGCTTGCTTGCTCCTTCATCTTGAATGACTGTTTGAGTATTACCGCCGTTAGTATCAACTTTAGCGATGGTACAATGCCAAGCATTTCCTTCCCACACATTGGGGAAAAGCTGAAAAGAAATAGTACTGCCGTCGCGACTCCATTCAAGCGGCGAGATTGTTTCTTGATCGGTGCAAAGACTTTGAGTTCCTTTAGTTAATTGTCTCGCCTTGCCTCCTTTAGATGAAACAATCCAGAGGTGCCACGGTTGAATAGCTGCGCGCACCATATAATCATTATCTGTCACTTTAAAAGCGTCTTCGTGATGTTTAATTTCTTTTGGGTTGGGGATTGTATCCTGGGCAACGTAGGCAATATTTTTTCCATTCGGGCTCCACGAATATTCGGTTACACCTGTTTTCGAATCTGTAATACACTGAGGATCTCCGCCATTCATGGGCATGATGAAAATCTGTGTCTCTTTTGATCCGGAATCGCTGGCTATAAAACCGAGACTTCCTCCGTCGGGCGACCAACTTAGTTTAGATATTTTTTCTCGCTTATATGTAATTGTTCTCAGTGATCCGTCCGCAACATTTACAAGATCGATTTCTTGATCGCTTTTATCCTTTTCCCAATCCGGTTTTGAAACTATGATTGCAATTTGGCTACCATCGGGCGAAATAGCCGGACTTGATAAATTTACTAACTTCTGTAAATCCTTAAGTTTGAATGAAGTTTTAGCTGATTGTGCCGGTACGTTACTATATATAGCAACCGTAAAAAAAATGATGATTGAAAGAATTATTGATTTCATATAACGACCTATATTTTTTTGTTTGTAAATTTATCTAATACTTAAGATAAAACAATAAACAAATTTAGTTTAGCAAAATTGCGTTTTAAAAAGTTAAGTAATATTTTTTGTTTGAAAATAACATTTCAGCTGTAAGTAATTATAATTTAATAAAACTCAATCACACGGAGGGATTCATGTTGATGAATTTATTAGCGAAGCTATGAAGGCTATAGAAAATGATATTTATGAATCAGCTGTTGGGATGTCTGAAAACATGCGACAAAAAAGGGAATCACTTTTCTCATCTATAAATCATTAACATCGGAAGTAATTACGTTCCGGAAGCTATTTTAACGGCTTACTATCAAAGCCGATCAATTTGAGTAATTTAGATTAGTTAACTTAATACCATAATGCTTTTACTTATATTTTCAGTCAATATTTCTATAAATCTCTCTCAGTAATTTATATTTTTTCCCTATATCCTTTTCTCTTCTTTTTTTTACTAAAATGTTACCTCGAACAAGGTTAAGCCTATAAGTTTATTATTAGTGATAATCTTCACAAAGAATTCACAATATTAAAAAACAATAAACATTTGCTTCAATCTTGGAATTAATAATATTATTTTTTCAATTATTGAAACCCTGCAATGCGAACAGGGATCCAAATAAAATTATTAATCATCCGGAGTTATATTATGAAGGTAATGCTTCTATTCATAACTGTTATTCTTTTTATAGGAATATCAGGTTGTTCTTCAAACAAAAAAATAATAAATGAAAAGACAGTAATTCCGCCCGGTGTGTGCAGGATAAACGCTGAAGTTATAAAAATTGATTCTACTTTATGGGGTGGTATAAGTAATGATCCTTGTGCCAAAGCACCATGTGTAGCATGGATCAAAGTCAAAAATATTATTGGGTACGGGGCTGGTTCAGCAACAGTGAAAAAGGGCGACACATTAAAAACTAAATTCGCTTTCACTTTAAATCCGACTACTAAGGAAACATTTCCAACGTTAAAAGAACAACTTCCAGGGTTAAGTGAGGGTTCATCATTTGTCGCCGATATCCAACTTCTACCTTCGGATCCGTCAAGTATGAAAAAAGAAAAACTTTACTTAGTGTACGGATATAAAAAAACGAAATAGAATTATTAACTAAAATCAAAGGAAAGATATGAATAGAAAAATGTTATACATTTTGTTAGCTTGTGCTGTGTTATTAGGGGCATCAAGAATATTTTCTCAAAGTCTCGTAAAGACAAATTCAAATAATTCATTTCCCGGATTTAATCGTATGCCGTTAACTAAGGAAGATTTGACGTCGCGCAGGAAGTGGGAGTTTATGAGATTAAGAGACCCATATACAAATACAATTCCGTCTAATATTTCCACACTGGAGAGGTTATATGCAAAAAATTTGCCGAATGATAAAATGATGAGACTCCAAAAAGGTACTCAAATTGTTAATTCAAATCCCTGGACATATAGAGGCCCTTATAATCAAGGAGGCAGGTCAAGAGCGATTGCTGTTGATGTGAATAATCCAAATATTATTTTGTCCGGCGGAGCTACCGGCGGTATGTGGCGGTCAACGGATAACGGACAAAGCTGGGTTAAGGTTACGCCCGCTCAGGATACTGTTCAAACAGTTACTTGTATCATCCAGGATACAAGAAGCGGAAAAACTAACAACTGGTATTATGGCACCGGTGAATATGCATCTAATTTAGAATTACCAGACAACGGCGCAGGATTCGTTACATTTTTAGGCGGCGGAGTTTACAAATCTACCGATGATGGAATTACATGGTCAAGATTATCCTCAACTTCTTCCGGCTATGTGCCGACTTTAGTTAACCGGTTCCAGATAGTTTGGAATATTGCAGTTGATACCTCCAATATGTCTCAGGATATTGTTTATGCTGCTGTTCTGGATGGAATATATAGATCAAGCGACGGCGGTGCAAATTGGAGTTTGGTCCTTAGTGACAGAGATACCGCTAATACTAATTTATCTATCTATTCGAATGTGGCTGTTACCAGTCATGGTGATGTTTATGCTGCTTTTAGCAATGGAAAGTCTCAAGGTATTTGGCATTCGACTGACGGAATAAATTGGACCGATATTACTCCCACAGCTATGCCTGCAGCTTATGGCAGAATAGTCATCGCAAGCGCGCCTACTAACACAAATGTTTTATATGTTTTAGCTAATACTCCCGGAAGCGGAAATTCGGGTTCCCCGGATAATGGTACAGGCGACTATCATACTCTCTTAAAATATAGTGCTTCCTCTAATCAATGGACTGATCTAACAAACAGCCTGCCTGCCTGGAGCGGAAACGTCGGAGGATATTCTTCTCAGAACGGTTACGATATGGTCATTAAAGTTAGTCCGGCAGATTCTAATTTTGTAATTATTGGTGGGACTAATTTATATAGAACCACTGATGGCTTTGCTACTAAATTAGACTCTACAAATTGGATTGGCGGTTATTCGACAAATAATGATGTCTCGTCGTATACGAATCAACATCCTGATGAACATGATCTTTACTATTTACCGTCAAATCCCAAAATTGTTTATTCCGCTAATGACGGGGGACTTAGTTACACAACAGATATTACGGCTAATCCAGTAAATTGGACAAGTATTAATAACGGATTCTCTACAACACAATTTTATTCAGTTGCGCTGGATCATGCTACGGCTAATTCTCCATTAATTGTCGGCGGGATGCAAGATAACGGAAACATGATGGATACCACGCTAACCGGGAATTCAAGCTGGATTGTCCTACCTTATGGCGGTGATGGATGTATCTCTGCAGTAGCAGACAGCGGTAATTATATCTACTTCGCAACTCAAAACGGAAATATCATGGAAGCGAGATTATCCGACCAGCAAGGTGCTTTAATAAAACCTGCTGGCGCTACCGGATACCTATTTGTTACCCCCTATGTGCTAGATCCTGCCAATACAAATATTATGTATTTAGCTGCTGGAACAAATATTTGGAGAAACACTAATCTATTAAGTATACCTATCGGGACTGACTCCGCGACATCTACAAATTGGACTGATTTTAGTAGCTTCGATACAACCGCCAATGTCACTGCTTTAGCTGTGTCTACTCAACCAGCTCACGTTTTGTATTATGGTACTGACGGGGGTACTGTATTTAAGGTTCTTAATGCAGATCAAGGGATTCCTACTTCTCAGAATATTACTTCCAATACATTTCCTTCAGGATTTGTGAGCAGCATAGCTGTTGATCCTCAAAATGCAAATAATGTTTTAGTTGCATTTTCGAATTACAATATTTTAAGTATATTCTCTACTACTGACGGAGGAGTATCATGGAATGCAGTATCGGGTAATCTAGAGCAAAATCCAGATGGCAGCGGTAATGGTCCCTCGGTTCGTTCAGTAAGAATTTTGAATTTGAACGGAAATAAGATCTATTACGCCGGGACGAGTACAGGACTTTATGCAGCTACTACATTAAACGGAATGTCTACTACATGGGTTCAACAAGGTACTGACAATATTGGTATGATCGATGCGGAAACAATCGATACAAGAGATTTAGACGGAACTGTTGCAGTCGGAACTTTTGGAAACGGTGTATATAGTACTCAATTTAGTATAACGGGAATACAAGAAGTGAAAAACATTCCGCAGACTTATTCACTTTTGCAGAATTATCCTAATCCATTTAATCCGACAACCACTATAATTTATCAGTTGCCAAAGACGGAAAATATAAAGCTGAATATTTATAATATATTGGGTGAAGAAGTGAAAACTCTTATAGACAGGAATGAATCCGCAGGAGTTTACCATGTGAAATTTGACGGAAGTAACTTTGCAAGCGGAGTGTATTTCTATAGACTTCAAGCAGGTAACTTCATTGCTACGAAAAAATTGATACTATTGAAATGACAGTCTATATATAGGGCACTTTTAAAAACTATCTTTTATAAAAATTTACCGCAGAGAACCTGCCTACCGAGAGCGTTGCAGAACTCTCCTATTTAGTAAAGAGAGATCTCAAAACTGTCTAAAATGGGATTTCTCCCTCCGGTCGAAATGACATTTTGGAGTTGTGCAACAGTCTCTCCCGGCAGGGTCCCCCTCTATTATCTGTATTTCAAAAATTCAAGCTTTAGAACCCCACAGCTAATAAATAAAAATGATAACTTAAATAAATTAAGTAATGAATTACTGAAAAACAATTATTATTTATAGATTTCAAATTGATAACTGATAACTGATTACTGTTAATTGCATAATCCCGTGCCGGCACAATTTTCCAACTGACAAAAATTCCGCCCACACTCAAAGCCCAAAACTGCGCCAAAAATCTTAGCATACTTAGCTTAGTATTTTAGAATAAAACCGGAGTGAATTTAGAGCAGTAATAAAATACCCTTTTGCAAAATATTGACATTTTCGAGAACAATTTCGAGAACATTTAGGCTTTCGAGTATTTTCTTAAAAACAAAAAAGCCTTGTAATTATTTAGTCTACAAGGCTTTACGAGAGTGCACCTGTGGAGATTCGAACTCCAAACCTTCTGATCCGTAGTCAGATGCTCTATCCAATTGAGCTACAGGTGCAAATTTAATTAACAAATATAATTATACTATATCTTAAGTCAAAAGATGGATTGCTAAATCTGCTTTTTGAATGCGAAGCTTGTGTCTAGCCTTTCAAATAGTTTACTTATGAAGTTATTTGATTAGTTCAATTCATTGATTTTGTTGCATTTACCTTTCAAAGAGTTTATTTTTTAACAATCAATTTTTATAATTTATTTTAGGTAAAAACAATGTTTAAAGGCGTAGGAACTGCCTTATTAACCCCTTTCGACCGCGAACATAATGTAGATTATTCTGCAATAAAAAGGATATGTAAACATCAAGTCGATAATAATATTGATGCTATAATAGTGCTTGGAACTACAGGCGAATCGCCTGTTATAAGTACTGATGAAAGAAAAAAAATCACTGAAGTTATTATTGAAGCTACTAATCATAAGCCTGAAATAATTGTGGGTACCGGAACAAATGATACGAGAAAGGTTGTAGAGCTAAATAAGATTGCTGAGGATCTTAAGTGTGATGCTGTTTTAATAGTTAATCCTTATTATAACAAAGGCACTCAAGAAAGTTTAGTAGAACATTATAAATATATTTCTGAAAGAACTTCGCTTCCTATTATATTATACAATGTACCTTCGCGTACCGGGATGAATTTACTGCCTGAAACTATAGTTAAAATTCATGAGACTTGTAAAAATGTTGTTGCAGTTAAGGAAGCCAGCGGAAATATTTCACAGATTGCTCATTTAATTTCTATTAAACCCGATACACTATCTGTGTATTCAGGTAATGATGATCAGACTCTGCCAATTATGGCATTAGGCGGAATTGGAATCATTTCCGTTTTTTCAAATGCATATCCAGCGGAACTTAAAAGTATAACTAACGCAATACTTAGAAATGATCTCGTTTTAGCTCAAGAACTTAACAATAAATATTTAAGTATGATGAATGCCTTATTTATTGAAACAAGTCCTTCACCTTTGAAATATGTCATGAATAAGCTTGGTTTATGCGAAAACATATTGCGATTGCCTTTAGCCCCGGTGTTAAAGAAAACTGAAGCTTTCCTTGATTTAGAGATTGAGAAAATTTCAAGATTGAAATTATAAATGGCTAAAAGAAAAATTAGATATGGAATAATTGGTGTTTCGGGACGTTTGGGAAGCGAAGTAAAAAATGTTTTGAACGAAGCCGGTCATAATCTTGTTTTTCAGTATGATGTTGACGGTGAAGTAATAACTGAGAGACCTGAGGTTATAATTGATTGTTCACTACCAGATGTATTTGAGAAGACGATGGTTTACCAGCATACATACAAAACTAGTCTGATAGTTGCGACAACCGGTTTATCGGAGCAACAGCTAAAGTCATTGAAAAGTATTTCTAAAGAATATCCTGTAGTCCAAAGTTATAATTATTCAATTGGTATTCAAGTAATGTTAAAGCTTTCCGAAATGGCTTTCGATAAGTTGAAAGATTGGGATATTGAAATTTCTGAGACGCATCACCGTTTCAAAAAAGATAAGCCGTCAGGAACAGCGAAAATGATTCAAGAGGTAGTTAAAGAGAAAAATGTTAACATTTCATCGTTAAGACTTGGAAACGTTGCAGGTGATCATACAATTAGTTTTGGAGGCTTAGGCGAAGTATTATCAATAACTCACAGTGCTACTTCAAGAAGGACTTTTGCGGAGGGTATACTTAAATCTGCTGAGTTCATTATCAATAAGGATAAGGGGTTATATTCCTTTACTGATGTAGTATTTGGAAAATAAATAATTGAAAGATTAAATGGACTCATACGAAATTATAAATTATATAGCTAACTCAAAGAAGAAGACTCCTTCTAGAGTATATCTTCAAGGTAATTTGGATAAGATTGATTTTACCGGTTTAGATTTTTTCGGTAATAGCGAGTTTGGTATTCTCTTTTGTGAGTATGAAAGTTTTCAGAAATTATACGAGATAAATAGATCATTTATATCAAAATATAGAACAGACCTTGATAGAAGGAATTCTGCAATTCCCCTAGCAGACTTAACAAAATATAATGCGAGAATTGAACCCGGCGCTGTGATTAGAGATTTAGTAGAAATTGGTGACAATTGCGTTATCATGATGGGTGCAGTATTGAATATCGGTGCGGTAATAGGGGAGAAGACAATGATTGATATGAATGTAGTCGTTGGAGGCAGGGCAATAGTCGGTAAAAATTGTCATATAGGTGCCGGAACTGTTTTGGCGGGTGTAATTGAACCACCAAGTGCAGAACCGGTAATAGTTGAAGATGATGTTTTAATCGGCGCAAATGCAGTTGTACTGGAAGGTGTACGAATCGGAAAGGGATCTGTTATCGCGGCAGGATCGGTTGTTGTTAAAGATGTGGAGCCATTTTCTGTTATGGTGGGAGTGCCGGCAAAGATGATTAAAAAAGTTGATGAGAAAACAAAAAGCAAAACTCAACTTATAGATGATTTGAGAAAATTGTGACCGGAAATTTATTGTGAGCATTGTAGTTCAAAAATATGGCGGCAGCAGCGTAGCAGATGTTGATAAAATTAAATCAATTGCAAAGAAAATCTATGATGTTAAAAAATCAGGTAATGATGTTGTAGTTGTTGTTTCTGCAATGGGGAAGACTACAGATTCATTAATTGAATTAGCGAAATCTATTTCCGGCAATCCTCAAAAGCGCGAAATGGATATGCTTCTTAGTACCGGTGAGCGAATTACGATGTCGCTTTTATGCATTGCGTTAAACGAACTTGGCATTGAATCAATTTCTTTAACTGGCTCACAAGCAGGAATTATTACTAATGACCGTCATAACGATGCGAGAGTCATTGAAGTTCGTCCTTTCCGTGTGCTCGATGAATTGGCAAACGATAAAGTTGTAGTTGTCGGCGGTTTCCAAGGCGTAAGTTATAAACGCGATATTACAACCCTCGGCAGAGGGGGTTCAGATACATCAGCAGTAGCGCTTGCCGCTGCATTAAATGCCGAAAGATGCGAAATTTATTCTGATGTTGAGGGAGTTTATTCAGCGGATCCTTCGGCAATAAATGAAGCGCTTCATTTGCCGGAACTTTCATATGAAATTATGCAGGAAATGAGCGAAGCAGGAGCAAAAGTTTTAAATGCTCAAGCAGTACAGTTTGCAAAGGAAGCTAAGATTGCTATTTACGCGAGAAAATCTTCCGGTGGAGAAAAGGAAACGATTGTTAGGCTAATGCCGGCAGGCTTATCCAAAGGTGTTAAAGCAGTTGTTCATGAAAACGATTTGATTAGGTTGATTTTTACAGGCAGCAAAAATCAAAAGAATATTTATGAGTTTTTGAAGCTGGCTGAAAAAGTACAATATAAAATAAAAGAATTAAACTATGCAACGTCCAATAAAAAGGACGGTTTAGGTAAAGCATCAATTATTATTTCAGGGAAAAATATTATTGACAGTAAAGCTATTGAGTATGAATTAAGCAATAATTTCGGCGACGAAGTTTCAATTGAAAAAGGATTGGGTGCTGTTTCTTTAATAGGCGATGGGATCAACCGGGATAATAAAATTATTATAGAATCCTTAAATTTGCTAGAGGAAAACAAAATCGAAGTGCTAGGAATTTCCACCACTTCTTTCCGGATAACCTTTTTGTTATTAGATAAGGCAGTAAAAGATTGCACGAGAGTTTGTCATAAAAAATGGATAGAAGATATTTCGTAAACTAAAGAATAAAAATAAAACTGTTATAGGGAAATGAAAAATATTATAGTTCAAAAATACGGAGGAAGTTCTGTAGCTGATTCTGAAAAGCTGAAAAAGGTTGCGCAGAAAATCGCTAAGAGGATTAAGCAGCAGTTTAAGCTCGTCGTAGTTGTTTCGGCAATGGGAAAGACTACTGATAACCTCATTAAACTATCAAAGGAGATTTCGATTAATCCAGCTCCAAGAGAATTAGATATGCTGCTTACTACCGGGGAACAGGTATCGGCATCATTGCTTGCGATCGCTTTAAACGAAATTGGTGTTAAGTGTAAATCGCTTAATGCATTTCAGGCAGAGATATTGACGACCGGAGATTTTAATCAAGCGAGGATTAAAAACTTAAAAGTTAAGAAGATCAAGGATCTTCTTAAAGAAGATGATGCAGTTATAATAACCGGGTTTCAGGGAATAACTGAAGAGGGTGAGATAACAACACTAGGAAGAGGCGGGTCTGACACTTCTGCCGTAGCGCTTGCAGCAGCCATGAGCGCGAAATGTGAAATTTATAGTGATGTAGCCGGTATATTTACAACTGATCCGAGGATACACCCGGGAGCTAAGAAATTAAAATATATTACCTATGATGAGATGCTGGAAATGTCCAGTTTAGGCGCCAAAGTTCTTCACAGCAGATCGGTAGAAATTGCTAAGAAATTTGGTATAACAATTTATTGTGGTTCGACTTTTTCAGAAGAGGAAGGAAGTTACGTTATGAAAAAAAATATTGAGCAGCCGGTTGTTTCCGGTTTAAGTGTTATGGATAATCAAACACAAGTTACATTATCAAATCTTCCGCTTGATTATACACTTGTTCATCAGATTTTTGAAAAGGTGGCAAAGGAAGGGTTGAATGTTGACATGATCTCTATTATTAGCAATGGGGGATTAAACATTTCCTTTACTGTTATAGAAGATAAAAAGGCTCATGTTTCCAAAGCACTATCCCAGATTCTAAAAGGAATGAAAGATTTGAATATTGACTATAACTCCGGATACTCGAAAATTTCTATCGTAGGAATAGGTATGAAATCGAGCAGCGGTGTTGCGGCAAAATATTTCAAGGCACTTGCGGGAATTCCGGTTAAACTAGTTACAACATCAGAGATTAAAATTTCTTGTCTCGTTGAAGAAAAATATAAAGAGAAAGCCGTTAAGGCTTTGATTAATACTTTTGAGCTTTAATTTTTATCAAAGGTGAAATTATTTCTCCACAAGAATTAAGACATATTTTACATCAGAATCCGGAATTATCTTTTCATGAAATTGAAACGACAAATCTTCTTAGGAAGTCGATTGAAGAATTAAAAGATAGCTCTAAACTAAAAATTCATTCTCCATATCGGACCGGGCTGTTAGTTGAGTACAGAGTAAATAATTCCGGTTATCTTCTATTTAGAGCAGATATTGACGCTCTGCCTATAAAAGAAGAAAATCAAATTGAATTTTGTTCTAAGAATAATTTTATGCACGCCTGCGGACATGACGTTCACACTTCAATTCTTTACAGTTTTTTGATTTATGTTTTAGAAAATAAAATTAAAGAAAATATCCTTTTTCTTTTCCAGCCTGCTGAAGAAAGCGGCGGGGGAGCAATGGAGTTTTTTAAGACAGGTGTATTCAACCAATTTACAGTGACTAAGGCCTTTGCTTTGCATGTAACGGATGAATATTCTCAAGGTACAATTGCAAGCACGAAAGGGGTGTTGTTTGCATCTTCTCTTGAAGTAAATACAAGTTTTCAAGGTGTAAGTTCGCATGTTGCCTTCCCTCAGGAAGGGAAGAATGCTTTTAATGCTTTAAGATTATTTCTTGATTCTGTAGACAAAATCCCAAGGAATATTTCCGAGCCCTTTGTTTTTGGTGCTGGGAGAATTGAAGCCGGCGAAATTAGAAATATTATTCCCGGGCACGCAAAACTTGAGGGCACAATTCGTGGTTTGTCAAATGAGGGGGCTCAAAAATTCTATGAAAGTCTTATAAATATACTTGAAGGAATTCAAAAGATAACGGGAGTAAAATACCATGCTGAAAAGGGTGCAAGCTATCCTGAAGTCATCGTTAATGAAGAAGTATATGATCAGCTTATCCCTGAACTTTCAGAAGAATTTAATTTTATTGATTGCGGGTATAAAATGACTGGAGAGGATTTCGGTTATATTTCGCATCAGTATCCGTCATTTATGTTTTGGCTGGGAACATCGAACGGGGAGAAGTTTGGTCTTCACAATCCAAGATTTCTTCCGGATGATTCCGTAATTGAAACGGGCAAAAATGTTTTTGTAGCGATTCTAAAATCTATTATATGATTATTCGTTAGTTAAAAGCTCACAGCCTGAAGGAATTTCAGGTTTGACAAGTAAAACTTCCTCCTTAAGCAAGGCTACCTTTCCTGGTTCCATTCCCTTTTTCTTAATTACATATTTTTTTAATGTATAAGATACAGGCGCTGTTCCGGAGGTTTTTGATTTACTGTAAAATGCTGCTAAGGAAGCTGCCTTTTTCAAAATATTTTTAGGCATTCCTTCTTTTGAACTCTGAACTCTTAATACCACATGCGATCCAGAAACGCTTCTTGCATGGAACCAATAATCATTTTGTTTTGCAAATTTTACGGTTAATAGGTCGTTGCTGGCGCTGTCTTTCCCGACGAAAACATTATATTTGCCTTCAATTAGAAAGTGCTTAAATTTATTTCTAATATCATCATGATCATCGCTCGATTCCTTCCCGGATAATTTTAATTCTTTCATAAGCATATTCAGTTCATCTATAGTTTTTGACTTATTAAATCGTTCCTCAATAATTTTCAGTTTATCAAAGTTTGCGTTGAAAAATTTAATATTTTCTTTTGCAAGTTCAAATTTAATTCTTTCGCTTTTAGCTTTCTCGAAATAGTAGTCGACATTTTGTTTAGGTGAAAGAGTTTTTGTTAATTTTATCTTAAGCAATAGATTGTTTTTATAGACATCCTCAAGTTCAATTAACTCCATACCCTTTTTCATTCCGGAAATATTTATCAGCAATAGATTACCTATCCTGTTGTATTCCTCTTCTTTCGATTCCGAGGTTAAAATTGATTGGGCATTATTCAATCTTTCGGTAGTTCTTTCAAATTCTTTGGATAAATATTTAGAAATAGTTTTTTGAATTTCACGGTAATCATCGCGGCTAAATTTGAATTGAAGAAAATAATTAAGTGCAGTTACAACAGAATCAAATTCTTTACGTAGTGTGAAATCATTGCTGAATGAATCAATGGTTAATTCTGCATTACCGGAAGGGATATAAGTACGGTTATTGCTATCATTAAAGCAAACTACTAATTTATTCTCGAAAGCTTCTTCAATAACTTTTTCTAAAATAATGGAAGCTGTTGATCCTTTGACTAAACTTGCACGCTTCTTTGCTTCGTTAATTATTTCCTTACCCAGGAATGGAAATTGATTCTTTACTTCAATGAAATAATCATTCTGATATTCAAAGTTAAGCTCTGGTATGTTTCTATGCGAAATAAAATTTGTATTACTAATTTCCTTTACTATTTCAGTTGTAAATAAATCTGTTTGTTTTTTAAAGAATTCAGTCTGGTTGAACTTATCTATAATAATTACATTTGAATATTTTCCTCTAATAAAAAAGTAAATCGAAGAATCTTCAAGATGAATCTTTATTATTCTATCCGAAACGGAGATTTCAAATGAAACAATTTTTGCAGGAATATAGTTTGAGAAGAAATCGATAGTGTTTCTTTTAGCTCTCGAATAATTATCCCGCAAGGTAATAAATTCAAAATGAGAAGAGGTTGAGATTTCGATAAATTTACTTTGGATACCATTTGATAACTCAAATAGAAGTTTCTCTTTTTCTTGAGTAAATGCGGAGATAATCCGGTATCCTTTAAGCGAAGCATTAGCTTCAAGAACAAAGCGGTTTAATATGAAATAATTTCTGAACATTTAATAACAAACATAGTTGAAATAAAAATCCCCACCATACTTAATAAAAGCCATAGTGGGGAGATTATAAAAGATTATTATGCAACTCCGTGCATCATCTTTAGCAATATCTTATAAAGTACAAATAGAATAATTGACGCTACTGCTGCCATAACAACAAAAATCATAAAGAAGGAAGGCAGATCTTTCACTGCATAACCAAGGAGGTAATGAATTGATGTTGTACCATTTTGGTTAATAGGATAAAGAGTACTCAATTGTCCAGCTAGCCAATCTGCGGCTGCATTAGCCAGAAACCAGACTCCCATCAGCATAGATGAAAATCTGATCGGAGACAGTTTTGTAACCATTGAAAGTCCTATTGGAGATAAACTTAATTCACCAAAAGTGTGAAGTGTGTATGCTGCAGTTAACCAGAGGGGACTCACTAAAACACCTTGCTGAGCTATCCCTCCGCCTATTACCATTACTACATAACCAAGTGCAAGAATCATTAATCCCATTGACATTTTAAGTGGGGAAGAAGGTTCCATATTCCTTTTGCCTAGACCTGTCCACATAAATGCAAAAAGAGGTGCAGCAATAAAAATAATTATTGGATTTATTGATTGGAAAAAACTTGCCGGGATTACATAGTTTCCAAGCCAACCAACAACACGGTTGGTCTGAGATTCAGCAAAGAAGGTAAGTGAAACGCCTGCTTGTTCATAAGCCGCCCAAAAAAAGATAACAAAGAAGGAGAGTATGAAAATCACAGCTATTCTTTGTTTCTCAATCTTAGTTAAAGGCTCGTCTTTTACATAATCAGCGCTTTTTTTATCTCTTTTGGTGGGTATCATTCCGACAGGTTTACCATCCGGGGTAACAAGGTTTTTATCTTTCCCGAAGTAAAAAATTATTAAGCCAAGAATCATTCCGATACCGGCTGATAGAAATCCCCACTTAAAGTCAGCAGGATTACCAGTATCTCCGAGTCCGCCGCAAATTAAGGGAGCTAAAAATGCGCCTAAGTTTATGCCCATATAAAAAATGGTAAATGCGGAATCTCTTTTATGAATTTCTTCTTCAGGGTAAAGACTTCCGACCATTGTTGATATGTTTGGTTTGAAAAATCCGTTTCCTACAATTAGGAGTGTTAATCCAAGTATAAAGAATATTTCTGCGAAACCGTGGTTCGTAAATACCTGCCCGCTAAAAGCAAGAGCGAATTGTCCGAGAGCCATTAAAGCGCCACCGACAAAAATTGATTTTCTATTTCCCCAGTATCTATCTGCTACATAACCTCCAATAAGAGGGGTAAGGTAAACAAGTCCGGTATAATATCCGTAGACCGAAGAAGTAAGCTCATGATTATACATAAGTGCTTTGATCATGAAAAGGGCAAGAATTGCTCTATTGCCATAATAACTAAAGCGTTCCCACATTTCAGTGAAGAATAGGACGTAAAGTCCTTTAGGATGCTGCTTAAACATTAATTAACCTCTTTTTAATTATTGGTCAACAATCAATGGGGTCAAAAATATATTATTATTTTTTCTTTTCATAATAATAATTCATGTTATGAAGGATTTTCTCTTGGAGTAATGGAATATTGGAATGTTGGCGTAATGGTTGAGTAACATGGAGTAATAATATTCAGAGATGGAGAAAATTTTTAGTATGAGGTTTTAATACCTATATACAAAATGAAATAAAATGTGAAGTGTAGGGTTGTTGTTGAAAAATAAAAAAGGGCTGACAGTCTATTCGACAGCAGCCCTAATAGTTAAGGTTTACTGACTTTACTTGAGGAGAACCATTTTCTTTACTTGAGTAATATTACCTGCGGTATATCTATAGAAATATGTGCCGCTAGCGACTGAAATCCCTGCGTTATCACAACCGTTCCATAATACGCTGTAATTACCTGAAGGTCTCTCTTCATTAACTAATGTTCTTACCTCTTTACCAAGAATACTGTAAATTTTAATTGTGACAACAGCTTCTGATTTAAGGCTGAAATTAATTGTCGTTGATGGGTTGAAAGGATTCGGGTAATTTTGTGCAACATTGAATGATAACGGCAGTACTTTTGCATTATCAACTGCAGTTACTGGATCCTTAAGGCTTCCATTACCAGTAACGAGTTTGAAGCTTGAGCCTTCGGCAAATGGAATTGTATTATCAAATAATCCGGATTTTAGGAAAAGAGTATCATTAACAGTTGTAGCTTGAGAAAGTGTAACTCCTTCTGCATTGTCAATTGTAAGATTAGCTACAGAATCCGGTAATAGTGTTCCAGTAATCTGAGCAATAGAACCATTGAAAATATAATTTGCTTTGTTACTAAGAGCTTTTGTCCCGCCAACGTTTATATTTCCATTTAAGCCAAGTGGGTGACCTGTTGCAATTGTTCCTCCAGGCTGAACTGTAAATGTACTGCTACTGCCTGTGAATATACTTGTGTCCATATCGACAATAACACCACTAAGGATATTAGTGTTGATATAATTATTATTTGTCAAGACACCTGTTCTATAGGTTTGTGTGCTGGTTCCTGCAAAAATTAACGAGTCGGTGGTTTTTGAATGAGAGTAAAATGATGACCCGGTTTGAAGATTCACATTTCCCATTATAACCAAATTGTTTAAGTTTTTGGCACTTCCAGGACATAAGCTTACATTGCCTGAAACATTGAGATCGCCTTTGACCAATAATGTTACGCTCTCTGGTCCATGTGAACTTGAAAAGTCATCAATAGCTATTGATGAAATTGTATCTACTACAAAGTTTCCATTTATTGTAATAGTTTTAGGACTGCCTGCGACCTCATACCCAGTGAGAGCATAGAATAATGGCGAAGAAGGATTAGTACTATTAGTGCTTTGAATGGTTACCGTCCCGGCTATTGTATTACTAGCCATGTCAAAGTGAGCTGGATATGATTGCGAAAGTAACGAGTCACAATCAACAGTGAAATTATAGAAGTTTTGGTTAGCACCTGTTGGACCGAGAGTTTTACTACCTGTTACAAGACATGTAGAACCTGTATCCCAAGTTGCTGTTGGAATAATACCGCCATCCATATTATGCTGATAAATTCCGTTGACGGTAGCTGTACCGTTACATTTAATTCCTTTATCATTAATTAACTTACCATTTATGGTCAATACACCATTTATTGCCAAGGAGTCAGTGGTAGCTACACCGGCAGTATCGTTTATTGTTAAGTTATTAACTGTATCAGGTAATAGAGAACCTGTTGTTTGTGGTGATGTACCTACATAAGAGAAATTAGCTCCAGTGCTAAAGGTGTTTGTACCTGTGGTTTGGATTGGTCCGCTTGCAGCATCTAATCCCGTTACTGCACCGATGTTTATTGTGCCTCCGGCATTTAATGCGAATGATCCGGCACCTGTAATAATTGCACCTGGATTAGTAAAATCTGCTGTTCCACCGTTAAGGATATTAAGCGCCCCACCGTTTGCAACATTTATTGATGTAACAACGCCGTCATTATTAACTCCAGTAATGTAAGGTGTCAAGTACTTTCCAACATTAAGGGCTCCTGTTGAGCCGATATTAACAGTGCAAGTTTTTGTCGCAGAGTCTGCAAAGACTGCGTTTGATGAAGGCATATTAATTGTGCCCTCAATATTGAGGACTGTAGAGACTTTTCCAAGTGCTCCAGTAGTAGGACTCATCATAAGGTTACTATTCGAGGCGAAATTTACTGTATCGCCGAGATTGACTGTAATGGTGTATGTAGTAATACTACCGCGACTAGTATAAATTCCAGCACCGCCTAAACCATTAGAACCGGAGTAATTGAAATTTACATTAGCTGCAATAATTAAATGCGGGTTGGTTAATCCACTACTATATGGACGCAATTGAGCAATATTTATTGTACCGCTTCCACCAATTGTAAGCGTTGTATCAGCAGAGTTGTTTCTTTGTTCTAACATTAAAGCATCAGTCGGGCTACCAAAAGTTCCATCAACCCATAGGACAGCTGGAGACCCTGTAAGTGAGATAACAGTGAGCCCATTGGTTTGAAGTACGCTGTCTGATTTTAATACTGCTCCTGCTTGAATAATTAGGCTTGTCGATTTCTGGGCATCTTTATCATAAGTAACAGTTGTACCAGTCAAGATGAAAGTTTGATGAGAACTTCCAGGGCCACCTGTTGGAACTGTATTCCATCCTGTGCCATCCCATTGTCTAAATGTAGTGGCATAAGCGCTCCAATTGCCGGAAGCGACTGAACCATAGTCCCCAACAGCTGGTGTGGGTGCTTGCGCATATACTCCTATTGATAAGATAAGTACAAGCAGAGCAGAGTGCAGGGATGTGATAGAAAGAAAATGTTTCATATTTTTTTCCTTTTGTTATTGGTTATTTATGTTTGCACATTCAGCAGAAGTGGAGATCGTTTTTGCTGTGCATTGTGATTTAATTGCTATTTGTAAAATACCAAACTCTTCATTATTCAAGTATGAGAATGATACTTAACAGCTTGTGATAACATATTATTATTAAAACCAACTCTATATATAAGGTATGTCTGATATACCTGATATATCAGCTTATAAAAGATAAACTATTTTCATAATTATGTCAAGTAAAAAGTTTCTGGGTTAACCAGGGAAAGTCATTCAATTTGATTTTGGAATTAGGAAATTCCTTAATATGGAACAAATTTCAACTTTTGGGAGTTAGGCAGCGAGAATTTTATGTTATTAGGAGAAAAATATCAGTAGTTTGATTATTAAAAAGATAGAAGTTAATTGAGAGACCAGTATAAGATAAGGCTATTTGAAGTGCATTCAGAGTGTATTCACAGTGCATTCAGAGTGCATTCAGAATATTCATGTGTAGTTAGAACGCGTTGTTGAATTAGCTTTAATTTTCTCCTTCTTTTTTATTTGTTTTTGGAAAAATTAGCAGGCGTCAGTCCTAAAGTTATGAAATATTTAAAAAAATTACTAGTGGAGCGCTGGAATAACGGGGTAATTTGAGTTAATCAATTCAGTTATTGACAATAAAGTAAAATATTATTAAGTTGTACTACTAAGTATACTAAGTATATTGTAAAATTGGTTTTATTCTTATTTCAAAGTTTCGCAAAATTATTTTGATAATCTTGGAGAAGGAATTATGGTTTTTCTCAGTAGGAACAAGAGTCTATTATTATTTCTTTTTTTTATAATTATATTTTCTGCAAAATTCTACGCTCAATCCGGAGATGTTACAGGTACTGTATTAGATGCCTCAAACAATTCACCGTTATGGGGAACGACAATAATGATAAAGGGTACTTCGATGGGGACGAATACCAATGAAAAGGGTTTCTTCCAACTTCTAAAAGCTCCGGCAAAAAGACTAACCTTAATTTTTAGTTATATTGGTTATGAAAGTGACACAGTCAGTGTTAAAGTTACAAATGCTCAAACAGTGAACTTAAACATCAAACTGAATCCGCAAAGTATAAAGGGTAAGGAAGTTGTAATCACTGCACAGCTTAGGGGGCAGGAAAGCGCAATAAATAGGCAATTAACTTCTAATAATATAGTTAATATAGTTTCAGCAGATAAAATACAAGAGCTACCGGATGCGAATGTAGCTGAATCTTTAGGGAGACTTTCAGGAATTGCAGTAGAGAGGGATGCAGGAGAGGGGTCGTTGATAGTTGTGCGAGGACTCTCTCCCCAATTTACTAATATTGAAATAAACGGAGAGAAAATTCCTGCTACTGATCCAATTACCCGGTCAGTTGATTTAAGTATGATTTCGCAGGATGTTCTTTCCAGTATTGAAGTATTTAAGGCCATCACCCCGGATCAAGACGGAGGTACGATTGGCGGTACAGTTAATTTAATTACTATGAACGCACCGGATAAACTTCGATTTGATTTAAGAGCTCAAGACGGTTATGGTAGTCTGCCTAATGACTATGGGCAATATAAATTTGATTTAAGCCTAAGTAACAGATTTTTTGATAAAAAGCTTGGAGTCTTTGTAGCAGGAAGTATTCAAAGAGAAAATAGAAGTTCTAATGATTTGACAGGAGATTATATTTCGAGCGGCGCAAATCTAAATCCGACAGTACAAGTTGCCGATATCAATTTACAGGACGATTATCAAATAAGAAACAGGTACAGCACTGGTATAAATTTAGATTATAAATTAGACAATGGAACAGTCTGGTTTCATAATTTTTTAAGCGGTTATGATAGAAGTGAGGTGAAGCGTAGAAAGAGATACCGTTTGGATACATTTACTACTGTATATGACATCACCAACAGTACAACAGATCAAACATTAAACCTGAACAGTCTGGGTGTTAATTATACGGTTAACAATTTAATCATAGATGCACAAGGTTCGTATTCAAATACAAGGCAAGAAATTCCTTATTCAAATTACTCCCGATTCATAGAAAACGGAGCCTTTAAGAATGGAATAATTCTAAATCAAGGACCAGAAGTAATACCAAGCTTTGCATTTAATAATTTAGCAAATACATGGTTTCAGTATGGAACATTTGATCCTCAAGAGATAAATGATAAAGATTATTCAGGTAAAATCGACCTTAAATTGCCCGTAAATTGGGGAGAAGATGTCTCCGGATTTTTTAAGGGCGGATTTAAGTATAGGGATGAAAGCAGATTGAGAAATATTACTGAATATAGAACTGATTATGCTGTCGTTGACTCTATTGGTATGCAAGACC
Source organism: Bacteroidota bacterium (assembly GCA_021831685.1). GTDB lineage: Bacteria > Bacteroidota > Ignavibacteria > Ignavibacteriales > Ignavibacteriaceae > FEN-1297. The sequence continues at coordinate 50,764 of JAKBMG010000194.1, forward strand.
AAAACCAATATCAAATGTGGCAAAAGCATATTCTTATTTCAAACTTTATTGATCCAGGTTTTACCGCTAATAATTTTTTAAACGGTCAATATACATTTGGACCGGGATTAAATTCGGAGATGCTTAATACTTTTTATCAGACTAATAGTTCCCGTTATGCACTAAACCGTTTAATTTCATTAGATACTTACACTGCTGGCGAGAAGGTGACAGCCCTTTATATAATGGGAGAGTTTAATTTATTCAAAAAGATTATGATATTGCCCGGGCTAAGATATGAACAGACATCTACAGATTATAATGGTTTTGTAGGCACATTAACAGGTACTTTAGGTCAGACTGGAATCGTCATTGATTCTATAGGCGGTCAAAATTATGAAGATTATTTACCTATGTTTCATATTCGTTATAAGATGTTTGATGATTTTGACATTCGATTAGCATATACTCAATCTTTATCGCGCCCGGATTATTTTAATCTTGTGCCTTATCAATTGATAGATCAGGAAAATAAGGCTATTACACAGGGGAATCCTAATCTAAAACACATTCAAGCCTTTAACTATGATTTATTCTTTTCTTATTATAATAAATTTGGGCTTTATACTCTTGGGCTTTTCTATAAAAAACTAAATAACATCGATTATACTTTCCAATCACGGGTGGCAAGCGGGCAGTATCAAGGATATACACTTACGCAGCCAGTAAATAGCCCGGAAGCAAAAGTATACGGAATTGAATTAGATGCTCAAACTAATCTAACCTTTTTACCTGCACCGTTTGATGGAATTATTATCGGAGCAAATGCATCGAGGATTTATTCTCAGACATTTTTTCCTTTATTTGTAATTGGGCCACGAAGTACTTTACCTCCATACGCACCAATTATAATAAATACATTTAGAGAAGGCAGAATGCCCGGGCAAGCTAATTGGATAGCAAATTTCACTGTTGGTTATGAGAGGGGAGGATTTTCAGGAAGGGTTTCTATCAATTATCAAAGTGATATTTTGCAAACGGTTGGGAACACAAGCATTTTAGATGGATACACCAAAGCCTATACAAGAATTGATATATCTTTATCTCAAAAAATAATAAATAGAATAAGCCTTTTTGTTGACGGAAATAATGTTACAGATCTTTCCGAGGGCTCTTACCTAGGTACAGAAGCTTATCCCACGTCAATTCAAATATATGGATGGACAATAGATGCCGGAATAAGGTATAAGTTTTAAAAATGATGATGAAAAATTCAATTGAATTAAGTTATGCAGACAATTTCAAATTTAATAGAAGTGGAATGCAAAACCTCCGAGGTTTAGGAAAACCTCGGAGGTTTCTCGAGATAAATGCTGGGGTTACAGCATAGGTAACTTGCGAAAGATAATATAATAATATATATATGGAGAAAATATGAGACTAAAAAATAAAACTCTTGTGTGGTTTCTATTTAGCGTTATGATCGCAATAGCTGCCGAAAATATATTTGCCCAAAGAACAGTTAATGTTCCACCTGGTTTTGGCACTTTTGGTTCAACTATAATGGGGGATACAACAAGTACCGGTATACGTGATACTACAACTATTTATTTACTTAGTAGAGGTAGTCTGTATATTTTAGACGGAACATTTAGTCCGACTTTTCCCGTACATATTCAAGCATCAGGAACCGGAGCGATGCCAAGAATTATTATGGGACTTCCTACAGGTGGGAACCCACCAAGTCAAGCTTTTCAAATATTTAATAGCCTATATTTAAAGGGAATTTACCTCTCGGGGCAAGTAGAATTGGGAGGATCTGTACTTAGAATTATTCGGGTTTCTGCAAACAATATTAAAGTATATGTGGACAGTTGTCAGCTTGATGTATCATCGCAATCTGCATTTCGAATCGAATCAAATAACGTAGATTTAAGATTAACCAATAGTATAGTAAGTAATATTGGGCAAATGGTTAGCCCCGATAATGGCAGAGCCGTTGATAATAGGGGTATTCCCCTTGATTCAGTTTACATTCAAAATTGCACATTCTATAATATAACGAGTAGCCTCTATCGCGACGGCGGAGGTACTGTAAATAATCTATATTATAATCATAATACTGCTGTAAATATTGGTTATAATGGACTAAAGATAGGGGAAGCAAAGTATGCTTTTGTATCAAACAACATTTTTAAGGATTGCGGTTTCTTAGGCCAAACAGGTACTGTTACGCATATTATATCACTTTCTTCTTATCCCGATCCTACAGTAACTCAGCAAGCTGTCTTTAGGAATAATAATTTTTTTATTGACACAAGTATTATCAATCTATATCCTACTCTACTTCAAACGGTGCTAGCACCAGTTACCTTTGATTCACTTAGCCAGTCCTATGTTACTAACAGTGGATTTGCAAACACCAATATAAATGAAGCATTAAATTTCATGAAAGAACCTGCTTTACCGCTACAGACAATAAAAACTTTTTATAATACTCCTTCGGGTACGCAAGTGGATATGGATACTGTTGGGCAAGCCAATTTTGATTTTTCATATGCTAATACATATAAGTCGTACACCGGTTCAACTGATGGAAAACCATTGGGCGCAGTTAGCTGGTTTGGATTGATGCTGACCGGGATTAAAGAAAATCAGGCAAATAATGTTCCGGCAAAATATGAATTAGACCAAAATTATCCGAATCCATTTAATCCGACAACCAACATTCAGTACGTACTTCCCCAGCAGGGAGAAGTTAGTTTAAATATTTACAACTTACTTGGACAGATGGTTCGAAGTTTAGTTAATAATGTTCAATCGGCAGGAACGCATTCGGTGACGTGGGATGGAGCAAACCAAAGCGGACAAATGGTAACCAGTGGAATTTATTTTTACAGATTATCTGCAGGAAATTTTGTTAGTGTTAAAAAGATGATTATGCTGAAGTAATGAACCAGCTTGCAGGCGGGGCGCTCTTCCCGGCATGTCGTGGGATGCCCCGTCTCATAATAAATTGGAGGGGTGGAATAATGGAGGAATGAGGTAATGGAGTGGTGAATTAATATAATATTGTAAAGATAATATTTACTCAATTGTTTTAATATAAGGAGAATAAAGCGATGCCTGATGAAATTAATTTTAACGATCCGACGCCTCTTTACGAGCAGATTGAAAAATCTATTAAGAGAAAAATCGAGATGGGATATCTGTTACCAGGAGATCCTATCGGTTCTCAAAATGATTTGAGCAAAGAATTTAAAGTAAGCGTGATTACGGTAAAAAAAGCATTATCTGATTTAGTAAATGAAGGTATCCTGTTTACAAGAGTAGGTAAAGGAACATATGTAGCTGATCAGACACAAAAACGAATCGGCATCACAAAACAAAAAACTATAGGGCTCGTTTTAAGAGATATTAAACATCCTTTCTTTTCAATGGTAGTTCACGGGATTGAGGAAAGAGCTTATGAATTGGGTTATAATATTTTACTTTCCAGTTCATCAAACAAAATAGAAAAAGAAGAAAGTCAGATAAGCCATTTTAAGGAAATTGGCGTGGATGGATTAATTATTGCCTCACTTTCATTGGAATATAGAGCCACAGATTATATTCAAAAAATCCATAACGAAAACTTCCCATATATTATGGTTTCATACATGCATGATCCAGATTACTGGTACGTAGGTTCAGACCAGGAAATTGGGGGGTTTATCGCTACGGAACATTTAATCAAAACAGGATATAAATCTATAGGTTACGTTCATATTGGCAAAGGAAATTTGTTAAGTGAGGTTAGGAAAAATGGTTATTACCGAGCTTTAAACGAGTATAATGTACCCTACGATTCAAAGTTACTTTTCTTTTTAGGAACTGAAAATTTTGATTCAGGTTCTGATAGATTTCAACTTGGATATGAATTTGGGAAGACATTTAAATCGTTAGAGAAAAAGCCGGATGCGCTTTTTATTTATAGCGATCTTACTGCCTTAGGTTTTGAACAAGCAGCACTTGAAGCAGGAATTTCAATCCCTGATGAAGTTGCTCTTGTTGGATTTGACGATCTTGAAATGGCACGATATGCCTCAATTCCGTTAACAACTGTCAATCAGTCCGCAGAAAAGATAGGTAGAAGAGCCGTTGAAATTATTGAAAAAAGGATTAATGGCAGCGACATTGGAAACAGGACTATTCTTAAACCATCACTAATTATCAGAGAATCCTGCGGAGCGAAAAAGAAGGCTGCAGGCGGGCTAATAAATTTGCGCGGGGCTACGATATAAATGTATAAAATTAAATGGGAATTTTTTTAATAACTTTTATTGGAAAAGTATGCTATATCCGATTACAAATAAATTTAGGACAATAATTGATTTATCAGGTTTCTGGAAATTTTCTATAGATTCTGATAAAATTGGCGAAAAAGAAAAATGGTTTGAAGGACTTTGTCATAGCAAAGAGTATCAAAAATCTAATATTGAAATAGCGGTACCCGGAAGTTGGAATGAACAGTTAGAAGAAATTGGATTACTCCACTATGTTGGCAGCGCCTGGTATGAGAAGGATTTTTATCTACCCGTGGAATTAAATGGGAAGAAAATATTAATTAGAATTGGCTCTGCGGATTATAATTCAAAAGTTTGGATTAATAATAAATTAGCGGGAGAAAATAATCTCGGTTTTTTACCTTTTGAGTTGGATATTACAGACATTATTGAACCAGGGAAAGAAAACAGGGTAGTTATGCTTGTAAATAACGAGCTTAACGACGGGTCTATTCCTCAGGGGATTAAGCCCGAATATTATTCTAAAGAAAATAGGCTGCGAGAAGAAACATATCCAGCAACGAGGTTTGACTTTTTTCCATTTGGTGGAATTCATAGACCGGTCATAATATCTATTATTCCGGAAAATCATTTTGAGCAAATTAAAATTGAGACTTTCGTAAAGCCTTCGAATGAAGGTTTAGCTATCGTAAAAGTTTGGACTAACAGTCTCGCGGACGGAGAAGTATCTCTTATTATTTCAGGTGGTTCAAATCAATTAAAGAAACAAATTGAAATACAAAATAACTTCGGTGAAGCAGAAGTCGTGATATTGCAATGCAAGTTTTGGTCGAATAAAGATCCATTTTTGTACAACTTTAATTTCCAACTAATAAAGGACGGAAATATTATTGATGAATATTCTTTACCTGCCGGTATTCGGGAAGTCAAAGTTGAAGGCAATAAACTTCTATTAAACGGCAAAGAAATTTTCTTAAAAGGTTTCGGTAAGCATGAAGACTTTAATGTGATTGGAAAAGGACTTTTCCTTCCGTTAATCGTAAAAGATTTTGGATTAATGAAATGGTGTAATGCAAACTCATTTAGGACTTCTCATTATCCTTATTCGGAAGAACTGATGTCGTATGCTGACAGAAATGGATTTTTAATAATTGATGAAGCTCCTGCTGTAAGCTTAGACTTCAGACATGTAAATGAACAAACTTTAGTGAATCATAAAGAGTTTATTCAAAGACTGATAGACAGAGATTGCAATCATCCATCAGTAATCATGTGGGCTGCCGGTAACGAACCGAACCTTGTCGGCGAAGAAATTTATTTTAACGGAGCCGGAAAAGAGTATTGGAGAGAAGTAATAAATTTTACCAAGAGTTTAGATCCAACCCGCCCTGTTACCGTACCTAATTGTCAGCGTGCAGGGATTGAAGACCCTGTATTTGAATTTTGTGATATAATTTCAATCAATAGATATTACGGATGGTATGAACATCCAGGGCAATTAGACAAAGCAATTGAAGCGCTTAGTCAAGAGATGGATGAAATTTATAGTCGATATAAAAAGCCGATTCTTATTACAGAGTTTGGAGCTGACACAATGCCCGGTTATCATTCAACCTCGGATCAGATGTTTACTGAAGAATTTCAGGCTAAGCTGATTGAAATGTACATTAAATTAATTGATTCAAAAGATTATACTATAGGTGAACAAGTTTGGAATTTTGCAGATTTTAAGACTCCTCAAAATTTTCGAAGAGTAGTGCTGAATCTCAAAGGTGTTTTCTCGCGAGATAGAGCACCGAAGCTTGCGGCATTTAGGTTAAAGGATTTGTGGAGCGCAAAGAAAGGTATAGGGGAAGTTTAAAGGAAGGAGTAATGGAGGAGTGGAATAATGGAGTGATGGAAGATTAAAAGAATGGAATAGTGGAAGAATGGGAAATATTATAATATTCAAGACTTCCATTATTCTATTAAGTTTTACAGAGGAGTTCTTAAATATTAGCTAAATATAATATTTTATGTAAATTTCTTAAAATAAAAACAGTGTTGTAAATATGATTTTTGGTTTAGCCCCGCTTGATTGGGTTATTATTTTAAGTTATGTGGCTGTGATTGTTTATTTAGGAATCAGAGCCAAAAATAAGGTCAAAAATACCGGCGATTATTTTATGGCCGGTAGACGAGGCAACAAGATTTCCATGATTGCTAATGCGTTCGGCGCAGGGACGCATACGGACCAAGCTATTGGAGTTGCAGGAGCTACGTATCAAATCGGATTAGCCGGTATTTGGTATCAATGGATGTATCTTTTTGCCACTCCTTTTTTCTGGTTAATTGCTCCAATCTACAGGAGAGTAAGATATGTTACTACCGGAGATTTTTTTGAAGAAAGATACGGCTCCAAAGTAGGTGTTGCTTATTCGGTAATGGGACTTCTCTATTTTATTATGGACCTTGGTTTAATTCTAAAAGGTACTGGAACAGCAATAGAAGCGGTCACTCACGGTGCTATATCATCTCTTGCAATCATTATAGCCGTTACAATATTCTTTTTAGGTTATAGCATTCTTGGAGGATTGGTTTCTGCATTATCAATCAATATGATTCAAGGATTTTTCATTTTAGTACTCTCATTTCTTTTGATCCCATTTGCATTACATGCCGGAGGAGGAATAACGGCTATCAAAGCAAAACTTCCTGCATATATGTTCAGTTTTATCGCCCCAAAAGAAGTGACTCTATTCTTTATTTTGGTTGTGGTGATAAATGGTTTAGTCGGGATAGTTGTGCAACCGCACCATATGGCGGTTGGAGGCGCCGGTAAATCTGAAAAGAGCTGCCGCTCGGGCTGGACTTACGGAACTTTCACAAAAAGGATTGTAACGTTAGGTTGGGCTTTCGTTGGTGTGTTTGCAGCCGCATTATATCCGGGTTTAAGTCATGCTAACAGAGAAAATGCTTTTGGAATTATGGTAGCAAATTTATTGCCTTCCGGTTTAATAGGCTTGATGATTGCTTCTATGGTAGCAGCCGTATTAGCAGTTTGTCACAATTATATGGTCGGCGGTTCGGCAATAATTACTAATAATTTCTATAAAAAGTATTTTGCAAGAAAAGATAAACCGGTTAATGAATTAAAAATCGCAAGACTTTCTGCTGCGATTTTAGTTATAGGCGGAGTAACTTTTGCACTAACAATCCCAAGTGTTATTCAAGGACTTACATACACATGGTATTTTACCGCATATTTTGGTATCGGGTTTTGGATGGCAATATTTTGGAAACGGGCTAACCGGTACGGGTTTTGGGCAAATCTTATAGTAGCATCAATTGTTAATCTATACACAGGACCTTACTTTTCTTTTGGATTAGGTTGGAGCACGGCATATCAAATTGCTGCTTATCTACCGGCGGGCTTTATTGCAATGATTGTCGTCAGTTTAATGACCAAAAAGGAACCTGAAGAAAAATTAAATCGTTTTTATTCTCTGCTTCATACGCCTGTCGGGGAAGAATATAAATTAAAAGAAAAAGGAATTGAAATAATGCTGGAAGGGGAATCAACAGGCAAACCGCCTAACGGAGATGAGTCGTTGGAAGAAAATGGTCAAAGTTTGTTATTGGTTGACCTTCTTTCACTACATAAAAAGTTTACATTCAAGCGTTACCGTGTAGATATTACCGGCTTTAGCTGGGCGCTTCTATTTGTACTCGGAATTTTAGGAATTGGATTACTTGCAGCAAGGATAGGTTAGCCTAATCGAAGTTTAACTAATTCACCTTTTGCAATTTAAAAGAAATTGGAAGAAGGGGGGGGATGATGGAGGAATGGAATTGAACAGTATTTTCGATTATTCAATCATTCCGAAG
>JAKBMG010000207.1 GCA_021831685.1 Bacteroidota bacterium
TAAGCAATATTCTGACAACATTCTTCTTGAGTGATTCAAACTATGCGCAGAATCTATTCAAAACACTTTTACATTACCCGTTAAGATTTACCAGGATTATTTCTTACGAAATAATCTCAGGAATGGGAGATTTTATTAACCTGCTCTTTTTACCTTTCTATGTCGCTGCTATATTTATTCCGGATAGGTTATTTGGATGGTACGATATTATAACTTTTCTAACCACTTTAATCTTATTTCTTCTTTCATTAAGCGGTGTAATTTATTTACTTAAAAATTTGTTTGCGTTAATTAGTTCTTCAAAACATTCAAGAAAGTTAATGTCCCTTCTTGCCCTTTTATCTGGGATAATTATAATTGTAATAATACATACGTTAGCCTTGCTTCTAAAAGATGCAAAAGATTTAATATTAGTGGAAAAATATTTAAATTTATTTCCAACCGGTTTCTATTCAAATTTTATTTTGAATCCCGATTACAGCTTTACGGGATATAATTTCATTTCAACAATTTCATATTTTCTTATTCTAAACATTATAATTTATGCGTTAAATTATTGTATCGTAAAATTCTTAAAAAATAAAAGCTACGGCAGAAGCATACAAAAAACCAGCTTGAATAGGTCCTTCTTAACAAGATTATTTATAAGAATCCCAGTCAGTCCATTTGCGAAAAAGGATATAGCCTATACTTTGCGCTCATTGAGGACTATGTCCCTTCATTTAATGATTTCAGTTTTTCTACCAGTATTAATATTATTATTTATCAAAGGTAGTATAGGCAAAGAGCAAAACTTCAAAAATATTATCAACTTGTTTTCGTCTTCTATCCTTTTTAATTCATTAATTGTATTAAGTTTTGCCAGCAATTTTTTTGCTTTTGAAAGAGATGCAATTATAAATTATTTTTTTAGACCAATAAGCTTTGTCCGTATTATAAAAAATAAAACATTCATTTCTAATTATTATATTGTGGTTATTTTATTTACTAACATTATTTTATTGTTAATATTCCGTACTGAATTTAGCATTATTATTTTTTACGAACTGCTAATTCTTCTAAATTACTTTTTGTTAATTCTATTGGCACTGCCCTTATCAATTTATTTTCCGAAAGAAATTAATTTCAATGCAATGAGTGGCTTCTTGACGTCATTGGTTAGTCTTTTTATATTTTTTATTCTTGCATTTATTCTTTGGTTTATTTTCCAAACCACTCTTGCATATTATTTCCTTTCAAATAATAAATTCTTAATATTCTTAATATTATGTTTTATGATTATACCTTTTCTTTACTACAAAGAACAAATATTTTCAAGGCTTGGCAGACTGTTATCCAAACGGAAAGAAAAAATAATTATGGTGTTTAGATGAATATATTAGAAATAGAATCATTAACAAAAACTTTCGGGGAACTAAAAGCGTTAGACGATTTAAAATTATCTATACATGCGGGCGTTATCTTCGGGCTAATTGGACCAAACGGTGCAGGTAAAAGCACTACTATCAACTGTATAGCTGATTTACTTGATAATGATTCGGGTGTAATAAAAGTATTTGGAAAAGAACTTAAAGAAGCAGAAATAGAAATTAAAAAACGGATGGGAATCCTATTCGAAAATACAGATGATCTTTTCATTTATCTAAAAGGAGAGGAACACCTGCGTTTTGTCGGTGAAGTTTATGGGCTTGATAAAAATACAATTGAAAAACGGATTGATGATTTGTTTGATTATTTCGAAATCGAAAGCCATCGCCAAATGTTGATTGAAAGCTACTCAAAAGGAATGAAAAAAAAGATTGCATTAGCCTCAATATTATTGCATGATCCGGAATTTATTATACTTGACGAACCATTTGATGGATTGGATGTTTTTACAATTATAAAAGTTAAAAAAATATTACAGCAGCTAAAAGCAAAAGGGAAAACTATTCTTATAACATCTCATATACTTTCATACATTGAGGATTTGACAGATGAAGTTGGTATAATAGATAAAGGCAAAATAGTTTTTCAATCTCCAACAAAAGATATCCGCAGCAAAATAAAAAACGAGATTACACAAGAGACCTACCAATCTTTGGAAGAAATATTTCTTAATGTAGTAAAAGATTCTAAAGAGGGGGAAGAGAAAAAATTATCATGGTTGTAAATAAGTGAATTAGATTTATTGATGACAAAAAATAAAGAAACAGATGAATTTATTGCAAAGGAAAAGTTAGTTATTAGACATAAATTCTTATTAAATAATGAAGCCATTGGAATTAAAGATATAAATGATATTATATCGAGAAGAATCATCTCTATTTTAATCTTTGAAATATTACAATAACACACCTTACCACCCAAACAATCGGATATTCCCCTAGTTCGATGAGCCGCAATGAAAGATGTATGATGGCATATGGAAAAATCATTTTAAATATTATGACACAAGAAACATAAACTAAAGATGCCATCTCAATAGAAAGTATTTAATAGAGAAGAAATATGTCAAACATTACATAAAAATATTTTTTAACTTTGTACTTATATTCTTTAGATTGATTATAACTTTGATTAAAACTATATTTTTACTAACAATTTGATAAAATTCTGATGCGCCCTACTTATGCAGTAATAAATCTTTCAAATTTAAAATATAATTATTTGAACATTCGCCGGAAAATTAAAGATGTAAAAGTGATGGCGGTTGTAAAAGCTGATGCATATGGACATGGTTCCGTGGAAATTGCTAATGCCTTAAATTCTTTGAGTGTAAAGAAACCGGAATATTTTGCTGTAGCTATTCCGGAAGAAGCTGTTGAATTAAGAAAACATAATATTAAACAACCGATTCTTGTCTTTGATGTGTTTAATACTGTTCAAGCTGAATTAATTTTTAGATATAATTTGATCCCGACAATATTTTCCGTTGATCATATAAAGGTATTATTAAAAGCTAAAAATAATTTTGCGAGAGGTAAAAGGATTAGAGTTCATATAAAAATTGATACCGGGATGAATAGACTTGGGATTGATTTTAATTCTGCCTTTGATTTTGTTAAAAATATTAGTTGCAACAATAATTTTATAATTGATGGAATCTACACCCACTTTGCTACCTCGGATGAACGGGACAAAACATTTGCGAATCTTCAATTAAAAAGATTTAATGATTTGTTGAATGAATTGAAAAAAGAAAAAATAGATTATGGATTAGCTCACACTGCAAATAGCGGTGCTATCCTGGATATGCCGGGAACATATTTTGATATGGTAAGACCCGGAATTATACTTTACGGTTATTACCCATCAAACGAGACTTCAAATTCAATAAAGATTAAACCCGTGATGTCTTTATTGTCTGTCGTTACGGCTGTTAGAAAAATTACTCCGGGTGAAACTGTAAGTTATGGAAGGAAATTCAAAGCTTTTGAAGAAACAAAAATTGTCTCGGTTCCGATTGGCTACGCAGATGGATTTACTCGCGGTTTAACGAATTCAGCCAAAGCAATTATTAGAGGAAAATTATTTCAGCAAGTGGGAACTGTAACAATGGATAGGATAATGTTTAACATTGGAAACGAAAAGATTTTTCCAAACGATAAGGTAATTTTATTAGGGAAGAATAAAAAACTTAAAGTTGATGCGCGGGATTGGGCAGATATATTAAAAACAATCCCTTATGAAATTATTTGCGGAATCAGCAAGAGGGTTCCAAGAATTTATAAAGATTAAATGGAATTAATTAAACAATATATAATCCAGAGTATTTCTGCCGCTTCAAATAACCTTAGGTTAAGTACACAAAAAATTGAAGTAGTAGCTTTGCTACGCGAAACAATTGTTAAATCTGAAAACCTTGAAGTTGATATCAAGAGTATGAAAAAAATTACCGAACTTTCTACACTTGCTATTAGGCTTAATGAAATTTATTCCTACCTGACACAAAACCAAATTGATTTGTTTAAGCTTTCCGATAAATTCAAAGAACACAGTCAATTCTTAATTAAAGATTTAAGCCACATGCTTGACATGGTTAACCCGGCAACTTTTAAGAGTGCATTAGAAAAGTTAAAAGAAAATTCTGTTGACGGCACTAACTCCGAAATTCTTCAATCTATCCCTGCTTCAAATGAAAATGGTATTAACGTTGACCTTTCAAAGAGAAAACCTGATAGCAGCTTATTTGCCGAATCAGAAAGCAATAAGCTGAAGGAGAAAATAATATTTGAAGAGGACAAAGAAGATGAGGATTTGTTCTTTCAAAATTATGAAAATGAAATACTGAAAACCATCAAACCGATTGACGGAATGCTAAAGCAGCTTTCAAAAAATGAAGTAAGTTCCGAAGAGCTTTCAAGCTTCGCAAAAGTTATGAAAACAAATGGAGATATATCCGCGAAGATCGGTTTTGACATAATTGCAAATATGCACTGGATAATTTCAAAGGCGCTTCAATTAATTAAAACAAGAGAGTTAATGCCGGGAAAAGAAGTAATTGAATCGGTTCGTGCTTGTCTCATTGTAATTGTAGCGCTGGTTAGAGGTAAGGAAGTAGATATTAATAATTATTTAAATCGAGCCGAAGAATTCGGCAAAGAAATTCAAACTCTAAACAGTAAGGAAAATATTTAATGGAGATTTATGCTGTTATAATGGCTGGCGGAGTTGGCTCAAGGTTCTGGCCAAGAAGCAAGGAAAAAACCCCTAAGCAGCTTCTAAAAATATTTGGTGAAAATACCATGATTCAAAGTACCGTGGAAAGATTGGATGGTATTGTACAGAAAGAGAATATTTTTATTATTACAAATAAAATTCAAAAACCGGAAATTGTAAGACAACTTCACGGAGTGCCGGTTGAAAATATTATTGAAGAGCCATTCGGAAGAAATACCGCGGCGTGTATTGGGCTTGCCTCAATAATTATAGGACAAAAATGTAAAGACGGTGTAATGGTTGTATTACCTGCTGATCATATTATTAAAGAAAAGGAATTATTCCATCAAACATTAAGATATGCTGTTGATTTTGCATATCATTCAGAAGCGTTAGTAACAATCGGAATAAAACCGTCCAGACCTGAAACAGGTTACGGATATATCCAGATTGATGAAAATAATGTGTCGGAAAATATATTTAAGGTTTTGTCTTTTGCCGAAAAGCCAAATTATGCTACTGCAGTCCGGTTTTTAGAAAGCGGAGATTTTTTCTGGAACAGCGGTATGTTTATCTGGCGCGCAGATGTTATTCTTAACGAAATAACATTATTAATGCCTGACCTTTATGAGGGGTTGGATAAAATAAAAGATTTTGTAGACACTCCTTCGTTTGAAAGCGTTCTGTCCAATGTTTACGGAATGCTAAGAAGCATTTCAATTGATTATGGCATTATGGAGAAATCAAAAAAAGTTTATTTGACAAAAGGTGAATTTTCCTGGAGTGATGTCGGAAGCTGGGAAGAAGTTTATCAGCTTTCGGAAAAAAACGAGGACGGTAATGCAACTATCGGAAATATATTTACAGAAGCAACTGCAGATTCTTATATTTATTCTCCGGATAAATTTACGGCAGTTATTGGTGCCGAAAATTTAATAGTGATAAATACAAAAGATGCTTTGCTTATTTGCCGCCGGGATCAATCTCAGGAAGTTAAAAAGATCGTAGATTATTTAAAGATAAACAAGATTGCGGAACATCTTTAAGAATACATAGCGCGGCAAGCCGCAATGGAAGATGGTAGCTGGAAGACGTAAGATGGAAAAATCGTTAAATAATTTCCGCAGCCGGAGGAGCTCCAGCAGATATGGCTACGTACCAGGTAGGCAGGGTCGAAATGACATTTTGGAGTTGTGCAACAGCCTTTACCGGCGGGCAAAAATTCAAGTGCAAATATTATAAAGCGTATGGACTCAAATAGCATGTTATCGATTCTCAAATAAAAAGGAAGTAATTTGTTTATAGTTAAATCTCCTGTTGAACAAACTATTGAACTTGAAAATAATATTCTCGTAATAAAGGTACATTCTCCGGAAATTTCCTCAGAAATTAAGCCAGGACAATTTCTAAATGTACGTGTTTCAGAAACTTACTCGCCATTGTTAAGGCGCCCTTTTAGTGTTTGCGACGTAGAAGGGGATTTTATTTTCTTAATGTTTAATGTTCTTGGTGAGGGGACAAAAATTCTTGCTCAAAAAAGAAAAGGTGAAACCATTGATTTATTAGGCCCGCTTGGTCATGGTTTTAATCTTGATGATGATTATCAAACCGCGGTAATTGTCGCCGGAGGATTAGGAGCAGCGCCGTTTCCTTATTTTGTAAAAAAAATCCCTAATGATAAAAGAATTATTTCATTTGTAGGCGGAAAAACTAATAACGAAGTAATAACTTATGGACTTAAAAATATTTTAATTTCAACAGACGACGGCTCCTTGGGATTTAAAGGAACTGTTATAGATTTATTGAATGAAAATTTAGAAATATTAAATAAAGGAAAGATTAAAATATTCTCCTGTGGTCCCAATGCTATGTTGAAGGCAATTAAGGAATTTAGCATTAAAAATAATTTTGAATGTGAAGTCTCGATTGAAAGTGCAATGGCTTGCGGTTTTGGGATATGCCAGGGCTGCCCGGTTGAATCTACAAGCAATAAAGAAAAATATTCTTTAGTGTGTAAAGATGGACCGGTTTTTAATGTGAGGGATATTGTATTATGAGCAAGATTGATTTAAGCGTGACAATTGGCTCATTAAAATTAAGGAACCCGGTTTTGTTGGCATCAGGTACAGTAGGTTACGGCAACGAAATGTCGGAGTTTATTGATTTGAATAAAATTGGCGGTATTGTAACAAAATCGTTAAGTCTTAAGCCTCGAAAAGGAAACCCTCCTCAGAGAATAGTAGAAACCCCGGCGGGAATGTTAAATGCAATAGGCTTAGCTAACGTTGGCGTAGAAGTATTTTTGATAGAAAAAATACCTTTCTTAAAGAATTATGATGTTCCGTTAATTTGCAATATTGCAGCAAGTTCAATTGAAGAGTATGTCGAGTGCACAAAAATATTAACATGCGAAGATACTATTAAAGCATTTGAAATAAATGTTTCATGCCCCAATGTTAAGGAAGGTGGACTTCAGTTTGGCAATGATATTCACGCGGTCGGAAAGATTACAGAAAAAGTTAAAGCATGCACTAACAAGCCGGTAATAATTAAATTGTCGCCTAATGTATCTTACATTTCCGAGTTTGCAAAAGTTGTAAAAGAGGAAGGTGGAGATGCTGTCTCAGCTATCAATACGCTAGTCGGAACATCATTCAATATCTTTACAAAGAGACCCAAACTTCATAATGTAACCGGGGGACTTTCAGGTCCGGCAATTAAACCGGTTGCTTTGGCAAAAGTTCTTGAAATAAAAAGGTTGGTAGATATTCCGATCATCGGTATTGGAGGAATAATGAATTGGAAAGACGTTGTGGAGTTTATGATTGCAGGTTCTTCTGCAATTCAAATTGGAACTGCAAATTTTATAAATCCAAATTCGGCAGATGAAATTATAAAAGATTTAGAAAATTATTGCACTTCCTACAGTATAGAAAAAATTAGTGAATTAACAGGTTCTTATAAAATATAAAATGAATGTAAACAAAGCATTAGAAAAACTTTTTTCGCTTCATACTTTCGGCATAAAACTCGGATTGGAAAATATAACAAACTTCCTTGATTTTTTAGATAATCCGCAGAAAAAATTGAAGGTATTTCATATTGCAGGCTCAAATGGGAAGGGAAGCACTTCTTCGTTTATTGCAAGTATGCTGATGGAGTTTAAATATAAAACCGGACTTTATACTTCGCCTCATTTTATTCGTTTCAACGAAAGAATCAAAATCGACAATCACCAAATTCCCGATGATTATGTTGCTGATTTTATATCAAATAATGTAAATTTTATTGATCAGAATAAGCTTACATTTTTTGAGGTAACAACCGCGATGGCGTTTCAATATTTTTATGAACAAAATGTAGACTATGCAGTAATTGAAACAGGGCTTGGCGGAAGACTTGACGCTACTAATGTTCTTTCTCCGCTTGCGGTTATAATAACCTCAATTAGCCTTGAGCACACAAATATATTGGGAACAACTTTAAGGGAAATTGCATCTGAAAAAGCGGCAATCATAAAAGAGGGTTCACATGTTTTTATAGGAAAGTTACCGATTGCAGCGGAAGAAATTATCGAACAAAAATGTTTACGAACCGGAAGCAGCCTTTATAAAATAACAGATTATGTTATAGAAAAAAATAATTTATTGGAATTATATACTGAAGAACTCGAGCTTGATGATTTCAAAATGCCGCTGCGAGGAAATTATCAGAAGTATAATGCTGCTCTTGCCGCCTTGGCAGTAACTAAAATTTTTGAAACAGACGAACTCCGTACGATTAGCCATGGAATAATGAATGTGTTAAAAAATACCGGCTTACAAGGTAGATATGAACTTTATTGGCACAAACCTGATATTATCTTTGACTCAGCGCATAATCCAGAAAGCATTCAAAATTTTTTAACTGAATTTGAGAAGGATTACGCTAAATATAAAAAGAAAGTTTTACTTTTCGGTGTAATGAAAGATAAATCTATAAAAGAGATTCTATCGATGTTGATAAAATATTTTGATGAAATACATATCACTCAAATCGAAAATGAAAGAGCATGTAAGATCGATGAACTGCAAAATATTGCCGGAGAATTAGAGATTAAAGTAATACCGGAATTTAATCCTGCAAAGTTTGTAGAAAAATTTAAGGGACAAAATCACGAGAATTGCCTAATTGTAGTTGGAAGTATGTATCTTTTAGGAGAGATAAAAACTCTTTTGGAGAAGGATTAAAAAACACTTGACATTTTTTTTTAATAAGCTTATGTTTGGATCATTCCTCTTGTTCCTTTCAATAATTAAACAATTGAATAAGAAATAGTTAAACCTCTAGACCGTAAATCAGTAAAATACGACATCAAAAGTGTGTTATATAACTCAAATCATTAATAATAAATCTCATCATAATTTAATAGGATCACTATAATGCCAATGGATATTTCCGAACTCAAGTCTAAAAAAATCGTGGAATTAAACACGATTGCTAAAGAATTAAACATAGCCGCATACAGCGACTTGAGAAAACAAGAGTTAATCTTCAAAATATTAGAAGCTCAAACTGCTAAAGACGGCTTGACTTTTTCAAAGGGTGTGCTTGAAGTTTTACCCGACGGTTACGGGTTTTTAAGATCTTCCGACTATAACTATTTACCTTCACCCGACGATATTTACGTCTCTCCGTCTCAAATCAAGAAATTTAGTTTAAGAACCGGAGACTTTGTAAGCGGGCAGGTTCGTCCACCGAAAGAAGGCGAGCGATTCTTTGCTCTCTTGCGCGTTGAAGCAGTAAACGGACTTGAGCCCGAAGGAATTAGAGAAAGAACTTTGTTTGATAACCTTGTACCGGTTTATCCAACTAAAAGAATAAATCTTGAAACTATACCCGGTGAATACGCGATGAGGATTATGGATTTGCTTTCTCCAATTGGTAAGGGGCAACGCGGTTTAATTGTATCGCCTCCTAAAAGCGGTAAAACTATTCTTCTTCAAAAAATAGCAAACTCAATTACAAGAAATCATCCCGAGATAAAATTGATTATTCTTCTAATTGACGAACGTCCGGAAGAAGTAACCGATATGGAACGATCTGTTAAAGGGGAAGTAATAAGTTCTACTTTTGATGAACCCCCGGAACGTCACGTCCAGGTAGCAGATATGGTAATTGAGAAAGCTAAACGCCTTGTAGAAGCTAATGAAGATGTCGTTATTTTACTTGATAGTATTACAAGGCTTGCGAGAGCACATAACATTGTTGTCCCTCACAGCGGAAGAATTCTTTCCGGAGGTGTTGATGCGAATGCACTTCACAAACCCAAAAGATTTTTCGGTGCCGCTAGAAATACTGAAGATGGAGGAAGCTTAACAATTATAGCTACCGCTCTAATTGATACCGGCAGTAGAATGGATGACGTTATCTTTGAAGAATTTAAAGGCACAGGTAATATGGAATTGGTTCTTAACCGCGATCTAAGTGATAGAAGAGTTTTCCCTGCTATTGATGTTAATCGATCAGGGACTCGACGCGAAGATTTGTTGATGAAAGAAGACGACCTTGCTAAAGTTTGGATACTTAGAAAAATTCTTAGTGATTTCAGTCCTGTCGAAGCAATGGACTTTTTACTTGATAAAATCAGAGGGACGAAAAATAATAAAGACTTCTTAAATAACATGAATAGCTAAAATTTCTTTTTTACCCTTGAAGCAAAGTGATAAAAAAAATTATATTTCTTTCATTTATTATAATTTTGCAACTCTTTGCTCAACCTCATAATTTCAGAAGGGAAGGGGAAAAAAATGCAAAGGAAACATCATTTTATTTTTCGGAAGTTCATTCGATACCCGGAGATTCTTCAAATCATATTTATTTTGTTTACAAGATAAGTTATCCAAGTTTGGTTTTCGTCAAAAGTAGCGGAAAATATTCTGCTTCGTTTAGCCTTTCAATCGAAGTTTTTGACTCCGCATTGAAGCATGTTGTTCGCCAAATTCAAAATAAAACTATTTCCGTTGATACTTTTGACCAAACTCTTGATCATAATTATTATGTCCAGGGTTTTGTTAATTTTCATTTGAAAAACGGTATATATAATATTTTACCATTTTTAACAGATTTCAATATAAATAACGAAATTAAACTTGCTCCAATTAGAATAGATGTACCTTCCAGTAATCAATCAACTATAATATCTCCGCTAATTGTTAAATCCGATCTGATTGAGTGCCAAAATAAAAAATACTTTGAACTTGCTAACTATGATGATTCGTTTCCATTTAGCGAAGATAACTTTAGTCTTGTACTTCCGTGTTTAGACACAACCCGGGAAAGTATTTTTGTAACAATTAAGAATGGCTCCGATACTGTTTTTAATTCTGAAGTATCAAATTATTTCAAATCCAAGATTGTCCTAAGAGAGTGTAAAGATAATATTTTACTCGGCAACGGGTTGACTCCTGAAGCTACAAATAATTTTGTAATTCCAGATATAAACAGAAAGCTTTTAGAGGGCAATGCTGAAATAATTGTTAGCCGGAATAAAAATTCAATTCCGCTTAAATCATATAATAAAAAAATTATTTGATTTAACAAACCATATTCACTTCGAAATCCGGAGAATGCAATTAAGATGCTAAAGTTTATAGAAAAAGATTCTGTTATTTCCAATATGCTTAAGGCAAATTCTAACGATTATAAAAAAGAGCTTTATAATTATTGGAAAAAGTACAATATAAATTCTCACGGTACTTTTAATCCTTTGATGGAAGAATATTATTCTCGTATAGATTATGCTGCAAAGACATTCGCAATATTTTCCGATAAAAGTGGAATAGAAACGGATCGCGGGGAAATTTATATACAATTTGGGAAACCGCAAAAGATTGAACGGGCATCAACCCAATACGGTAAAGTTGTCGAAACATGGATTTATGAAAAACCGCCAAGAGATTTTATTTTTGTGGATAATGACGGTACCGGTAATTTTATGTTGAGGAAATAAAATTGAATAAGTTTGTTTTTACTTGCGGTGATGTTAATGGAATAGGTCCGGAAATTGTGGTTAAAACATTAAATAAAATTCATTCTAACAAGGATGACAAATTTTATTTTATTTGCCCGAATGATGTTTTTCTTAATACAATAAAAAAAACGAAATCGCATTTTAAGTATCAATTCTCAAGCAATATTAACCATGCTGAAACGGAATCTATTACAATTGTAGATATTGGGAAGATAATACAAAAGACAGGCACTCCGACGAAAGAGAGCGGAGCAGTTGCTTATAAAGCAATTCAATTGGCATTTGATTATACAAAAAGGAATTTTGTCGACGCGATAATTACTTCTCCAATTTCAAAAACTGCGTTGAAATTAGCGGGAATAAATTTTCCAGGGCATACTGAAATGCTTTCTTCTTTGAGCAAAACTTCTGATTATGCAATGACTTTTCTTTCCTCAAAAATGAACGCGGCATTAATGACGATTCACGAGCCTATTAAATATGTCCCAAGTCTAATTACTTCCGATACACTCCAAAATAAATTTGATGTGGTTATTAAAATGCTTCAAGAGGATTTGCTAATTGAAACTCCTAAAGTCGCAGTGCTGGGATTAAATCCTCATGCAGGTGAAAACGGTTTTATCGGAAGAGAAGAGGAGGAAATAATAATACCTTTGTTGGGGAAAAATAGATATGCTAAATATTTTAGCGGACCATTTCCGCCAGATGCTTTTTTTGCTAACCGGTTATATAAAAAATATAATTTAACGTTTGGGATGTACCATGACCAGGTTTTAATTCCTTTTAAGCTATTAAATTTTGGGAAAGGAGTTAATTACACTGCCGGTTTGCCTATAATAAGAACCTCCCCGGATCATGGAACCGCCTATGATATTGCCGGGAAAAATATTGCCGATGAATCAAGTATGCTGCAAGCTTTTTATTATGCAAAAAAAATTGTTAAAAACAGAAGAATATTTCAAAATAAATTGCGATAACAAATGTTAACCTTTAATAATGTTGAATATAGTTATTTGAATCAGCCGGTATTTTCGGATTTAAACTTTGAATTAAACCAGGGTGAATTTTGCTTTTTAATTGGTAAAAGCGGAGCCGGCAAAAGTACACTCCTTCAATTGATTTACATGAATATTTTGCCAACCTACGGAAGAATTTCTTTTGATGAATATGATTCGCGAACAATTAAACCGCGCAATCTACCGATGTTAAGAAGAAAACTCGGGGTGATATTTCAGGATTTTAGACTTCTAAAAGACAGAAACATTTATGAAAATTTATCTTTTGTTTTAGAAGCTACGAATAAATCAAGCGGAGATATTAAAAGGAAAGTTAATGACTCATTGACGGATGTAGGATTATCCCATCGACGATACAGCATGCCGAATGAATTATCCGGTGGAGAGAAACAGCGAATTGCTATTGCAAGAGCTATTATAAATGATCCTGTTTTAATTCTTGCTGATGAGCCGACAGGAAATTTAGACCCCGAAACTTCTTTGGAAATTTTAGAAATACTGAAGAAGATAAATACTCGAGGTACTGCAGTAATTTTTGCAACTCATAACTATGAATTACTAAAAACTTACGACGCAAAAATTATCAGAATAGAAGAAGGGAAAGCATATAAGGTAATTATGAAAACTAAACAATAATCTTACTGCTGCCAGCTTTTTGTAATTCGGATAAAATATTGTTTGTTACTTCATCAATTGAGTCAAGCCCGTTTATATAAATTTCATTTCGCCTAGATTGATAATAGATTAAAACTGGCTCGGTAGTATTTTTATAAATATTTAGTCTATTTCTAATAACCTCT
>JAKBMG010000130.1 GCA_021831685.1 Bacteroidota bacterium
AGACAATTTCAAATATAAAGGAAGTGAAGTGCAAAACCTCCGAGGTTTAGGAAAACCTCGGAGGTTTCTCACTATGTAATAATAACCTTTTGCGTAAGGTAACTTAATAATTCACATACGCAGGATTTCCTCTTGGAGTAATGGAATATTGTCTAAAATGGGATTTCTCAGTCGAAGACTCCTTCGAAATGACATCTGGAAGTTGCGCAACAGTCTCATACGGCAGACAGGTATTCCAAAGATTAAGTGACATGATTTAATTAGTTCAATTTGATTTGAAAATCTAAAGACATATTTTTGAGCCAAAAGAAATTAAAAGTCAAAATGGAATACAAAAAGTTAGCCGAAATGGCAGTAGAAGCAAAATCAATTTCGCATCCCCCCTACTCAAATTTCCATGTAGGAGCAGCGCTTTTAACAGACGAAGAGAAAGTTATTATTGGAGGAAACATCGAAACATCCTCCTACAGTTTAACAATTTGTGCTGAACGTGTAGCGGTATTCAAAGCTTTTTCAGAAGGTGAAAGGAAATTCAAAGCGATTGCAATTGCGAGCGATGCACCGGGATTTTGCCCACCTTGCGGAGCATGCCGCCAGGTAATGCTTGACCTTTGCGGAGATATAGATATAGTTATGGTTAACAATAAGGATGAAATTAAAGTTTTAAAACTATCCCAAATGCTGCCGTATCCTTTCGGCGACAATGAACTTCAATAATTATATATAGAGAGACAATATGTTAGAAAGAGCACCTCATTCTATGCCTAAAGAGACCGGATGGATAGAAGTCATTGCCGGATGTATGTTCAGCGGTAAGACAGAAGAATTGATCCGGAGATTAAGACGGGCCACAATCGCAAAGCAAAAAGTTAAAATTTTCAAACCAAAAATAGATAACAGATATTCCTCCTCAGACATCGTTTCACACAGTGAACAATCTCTTCCTTCAATATTGATTGAAGATATAAATGAAGTTTTAAATTCTTCAAATGATGCAGACGTAATCGGCATAGATGAAGCTCAATTTTTTTCAAGTGATATTGTCAACGTTTGCAACCAGCTAGCCAATAACGGTAAGAGAATAATTATTGCAGGGCTAGATCAAGACTACCGGGGAATTCCATTTGAACCGATGCCACAGCTTTTAGCAATTGCAGAATACATCACAAAAACATTAGCAATATGTATGGTCTGCGGAAATCCCGCCGATAAAACGCAACGTAAAACGGAATCAGCAGAACGAGTGATTGTCGGCGCAGCAGATATTTATGAAGCCCGCTGCCGCAAATGCCACTACATTCCAAACGAGAATCATAGCGCGGCAAGCTTGCCTACCGGCAGGCAGGCCGCAATTTTGAATTTTGAATGAAACGCAATGAAATTGATCATAAAAATATTCCGCCCCGGCGGACAGGCTTGACATAAAAAACAATCCGCCTATGGTGGATAAACGGCAATACTATAGAGAATAACTATGGATTTAATTTCAATTCTTAGAGGTGTCCTTGGATTAGTACTTATAACCGGGATTGCATTTCTTTTTTCAAACAACAAGAGGAAAATTGATTGGCGCTTAGTTATAGTAGGTCTTTTAATGCAGCTAATCATTGCAGTTCTTATTATACATGGTGAAACATTACGAGCCTGGTTTTTCCCATTAGGATGGGTCAAAGATATTGTAAACTGGCTCGGGAATGCTATTGTGGCAGTTTTAGGATTCACAACCGAAGGGAGTAAATTTGTTTTTGGAAAACTTGCCGATGGTTTTAGCAGCGACAGTATCGGATTCTTCTTCGCATTCCAGGTTTTACCAACAATTATTTTTGTTTCGACTCTTACCGCGCTGCTTTATTATTTTGGGATATTGCAATTAGTGGTAAAAGGCATGGCTTTTATAATGTCAAAACTATTAGGCACAAGCGGCGCTGAATCTTTGTCTAACACTGCAAATATTTTTCTCGGTCAAACCGAAGCTCCATTGTTAATTCGCCCCTATATTTCAGGAATGACAAATTCAGAAATCCTGACAATAATGATCGGTGGAATGGCAACAATCTCTGCGGGAGTTATGGCAAGTTATAGCCAGATTCTCGGACAAGCATATGCACAATGGGCAAAGATTCCTTTAGCAACAGCACAGCTAAAGTTTGCAGTCGATCTATTAGCCGGCAGTACAATGGCTGCTCCTGCTTCGATTGTAATTGCGAAAATTCTTTTCCCAGAAACAGGTGAGCCGGTTACGAAAGGAACCGTAAAAGTTAATATCGAAAAAACTTCTTCTAATGTAATAGAGGCTGCTGCTACAGGTGCATCGGATGGGCTTCAACTTGCTTTAAATGTCGCCGGAATGTTAATTGCTTTTATAGCACTTATTGCAATGTTCAATTATATCCTCCAAAACCTGGGAAATAATTTTGGAATAAATACAATGCTGCAGGCAAACTTTGGACAGCCTCTTTCAATGCAGCTTATTTTTGGGATCCTCTTAAAATATGTTGCAATAGGAATTGGAGTGCCTGTAAAAGATGCCCTTCAATTCGGAAGTTTAATAGGGACAAAAACAGTATTAAATGAATTTGTGGCTTACGTTGATCTTTCCAACATGATTAAGCTCGGGCAAATTAGCGATAAAGGAATAACTATGGCAGCATACGCGCTTTGCGGTTTTGCAAATTTTTCTTCGATTGCAATTCAAATCGGAGGTATTAGTCCAATGGCTCCTAACCGGAAAAAGGATATTGCTGCTCTCGGCTTAAAAGCTGTTCTTGGCGGAGCATTGGCAACTTTAATGACTGCAACACTTGCCGGAATTTTAGTTCGCTAAAGAATGACTTTTCTCAAAGAATCAATTTAAATGATAAATTTAAATATTAAATACAAAGAGTTAATTGAAAAGTTAGACGACCTGACATTAATTAAGCCGGATATCGCCATAATACTCGGCAGCGGGTTAGGCGACTTTGCGAAAAGCCTAAATATCAAAAATTCGATCTCTACATCTACTCTGTCAAATTATCCCGCATCCACAATTCCGGGGCATGAAGGGAAAATCATTTCCGGCGAATATTCCGGTAAAAACATTTTGCTTTTCCAAGGAAGAATACATTTTTATGAAGGATATAAATTAAATGAATGTGTACTGCCGGTTTTTATTTCAAAAAAATTAGGAGCGGAAAAAATCCTTCTTACAAATGCCGCCGGAGGAATAAACCCAAATTTTCATCCGGGTGATTTAATGCTTACAACGTCTTTTAACGGTATTAGCATCAAAAAGGAATTGCTGGAAGTTACGGGACTGCCATCAGCGGAAAGTAAAAATAATTTAATAGATCTACCTTCGAAAGAGATTAATCAAATTATTAGAAAATCTGCCGATAAAGAAAAAATTAAAATAGTAGAAGGAGTTTACTGGTACACCAAGGGTCCTAGCTACGAAACACCCGCAGAAATTCAAATGATAAAAAATTTTGGCGGCGACGCAGTTGGGATGTCTACTGTTCACGAAGCCCTGTTTGCAAGTTTTTTGGGTTTACAGACAGGATCGATTTCGTGTATTACAAATTACGCAGCCGGAATTTCAAATAAAAAATTAGACCATTCAGAAGTGACCGAAACGGCAAATCTTGTTAAAGATAAATTTGAAAGATTGGTAAAAAGAGTAATTAACTTAATTTGATATCAATTGAATAATACATTCAAATTTAATTGACTTTCTAAGCATCATCAAGTAATTTTGGCTTTCAATTAATTTAAAGATTCATTTTATAAGCAAAATTAAAACATGAAAGAATATAGATTTAGACTAATCCTAATTCTTGGAGCTGTAGTTTTAAGCCTTTACCTTTTGTACCCAACCTATGTTAACTATAACAATCAGAAAGCGATTTCTAAGGTTGTAGCGGAAAAAGAAAAAGAGATTAAAGCATCAAATCCTCAAATTTCAGCCGACAAGTTAGACAGCAAATTAAAATCAATTGAAGACAGCTTGAAGAATGCTGATCCTTCAATTAATAAAATGAAACTTAAAAGTTTAAAACTCGGACTTGATTTGCAAGGCGGTATGCGTGTCGTACTTGAGGTTAACACTGGTAAACTTCTTGAAAAATTGGCAAAAAATCCGGACGATGTTTTCAAAACAGTGATGAAAGAATCCGAAAAGGAAGCCACTGTATCTGAAGAATCCATGGTCAATATCGTTGCCAAAAAATTTGCCGCTCGTGGAATAAGACTTAGCAGGTACTTTGGAAACATTAGGCAAACCGATAGTGAAATTATTTCCGAGTTACAAAAAGATGCTGATGATGCCGTTACACGAGCAATGGAAATTATTAGAAACAGAGTTGATCAATACGGAGTTTCAGAACCAACAATACAAAGGCAAGGGAGCAGAAGAATTATTGTTGAACTCCCCGGCATTGCAAGAGAAGAAGAAGCCAAACAGCTTTTACAAGGTACTGCCCTTCTCGAGTTCAAGCTTGTTAAAGATCCTGAGCTAACAATTTCCATTATGAAAAAAATTGACGATGTTTTAGCAGGAACTTATGTAGACTCTACTAAATCAGATTCTTCTTTGGCAAAAGGGACAACTGCAAAAACAAAGCAAAGCAAAGTCGCTTCAACTGATACTTCCAATAAACAATTGAGCGCTGAGGAATTTGCGGCAAAACATCCATTTTTTGCAATTGCAATGCTTGACCCCAAAGGTAAATCGGCCGATGCTTATGTTAAGGGCGACGATAGGGACAAGCTTCAGTTAATGCTAAACCGGCCTGAAGTCCAACAAGTTATTCCTAATAACATACAATTTGTGTTTTCCGCAAAACCCATTGCAAATCAAAATGGGCAACCAATTTACATGCTATACTGCGTGAACAAAAACCCTGAATTAACCGGGGGAGTAATAACAAATGCAGTAGCAACCATTAGTCCTGAAACCAATGCACCGATTGTTAATATGGAAATGAATTCCGACGGCGCCGCAGATTGGGCTCGTATAACCGGAGCAAATATTGGGAAAAGAATTGCGATCATTCTCGACGGTGTTGTTTATTCTGCACCAGTCGTACAGAATAAAATTACCGGTGGCCGTTCTCAAATTTCCGGAAGCGGGGACTTGCAGGAAGCACAACTTTTGGCAATTGTTCTAAAAGCCGGAGCTTTACCTGCACCAGTTGACATAATTGAAGAAAGAACTGTTGGACCATCGCTTGGACAGGATTCAATCAACAACGGATTTAATTCAACATTAATCGGATTTTTAGTAGTTAGCTTTTTCATGATTGTATACTATCAAAGAGCCGGAATGATTGCTGCAGGTTCTTTGCTTTTTACAATCCTTTTCATCTTAGGATTCTTAGCCGGGTTTAACGCAACACTAACCTTGCCAGGTATAGCCGGTATAATCTTAACCATCGGTATGGCGGTTGATGCTAACGTTCTTATATACGAACGTATTCGAGAAGAAATGGAAACAGGTAAAACACTAAAAGCATCTGTTGACAGCGGATTCTCAAAGGCATATTCTGCTATAATAGATTCAAATATCACCACCTTTATCACTGCTGTCATACTTTATCAATTCGGCAGCGGCCCTGTTCAAGGTTTTGCCTTAACATTGATGATTGGTTTAGGTGCAAGTTTATTTAGCGCTTTAGTAATTGCCAAAGTAACTTTCGATTACATGGTAGCTAAAGGTATTAAAGTAACCATTGGATAATTTAACGGTTTAAGGAGCAAATTAATAAATGCGAATTTTTGAAAATATTCATATAGACTGGCTTGGTAAAAGAAAAATTTTTTATGTAATTTCTATATCATTATTTCTAATCGGCTGGGTAAATGTTTTAGTCAGAGGGTTACACTTTGGTATCGATTTTAAGGGCGGTACAGAGATTGTTCTTCAATTTCAGAAGCCGGTTGATGTAAGCACAGTAAGAAGCTACGTCGAAAAAATTGGTCTTGGGTTTGTGGAACTAAAAACCTTCGGAGGTGAAACCGGAGTTTTGATTAGAACTGAATCTCAAAATATTCCAAAGTCGATATTTCCAAAAGTAGTTGATCACATTGATAATGCAATAGATAAAATTTACCCGGGAATTCCAAAAACAAAAGTTGATACTAGTGCAAGTACTATTACTTATGCATTTTCCAATGCCGATACTACTAACGAATTAATTTCCCGTCTTTTAGCAGCCGGTTATCAGGCAGGAAAGGTATCGGAAGAATTGACTAACAAACAAATGGTTGTTAGAGTAGGAATTGCAGATTGGATCAAAGAAAATCTTAGAACAAACATGCCGGATAATTCATTTCAAATTATTAAAGAAGACCACGTTGGGCCTAAAGTAGGCAATGAATTGAAGACAAATGCTTTAATTGCCATTGCTCTTTCGCTGATTGGAATTTTAATATACCTGGCTTTCCGGTTCAAATTTATATTTGCAGTTGGAGCGGTTGTAGCTCTTTTCCATGATGTTTTAATTACGATAGGATTGTATGCGGCATTATACGGAGTTATCCCGGGTTTAAATTTAGAAATAGATCTAACGGTAGTGGCTGCATTTTTAACTCTTATTGGTTATTCAGTAAACGATACCGTTATCGTTTTTGATAGAGTTAGAGAAAACTTGAAAATTCACAAAACTATGCCTTTGGAAGAACTCATCAACCAAAGCGTTAATAGAACCATGAGCCGAACGATTTTAACTGCCGGTACAGTTTTATTAGCTGTCTTAGTTTTATTAATTTTTGGCGGTGAAGTTTTAAGAGCTTTTTCGTTCACTCTTTTCTTTGGAACTATCATCGGAACTTATTCTTCTATATTCGTTGCAAGCGCTTTAGTTTTGGAATATGCTAACAGATTCCAAAAGAAAGTAAACTTCTAAATTTTTCAGAGTACTTTTTAATAAAGCCGGTGGTTTTTACTACCGGCTTTATTGTTTTAAATAAATAGTAGTGTTATTCTTATCACAAAAAGGAATTCATATGTTTTTTTTCTTGACTAATTAACTGGCTGAACTTAAATTTAAGTTGACTCTTTCAAAAGGTTCTCCCCTGCCTTTTGAACAAAAAGAGTTAAGTCCCGATGGTCGCCAGATCATTGGGCTTTTTTATTTTAAGTTCATACGAATCAGGAACTAAATACCGGAGATTTACTTTATTTCGTTTTTTACTCAAAAACAACAGATTAAAATCCGTTTATGAATTTAGGCGTTTTTGCTTTATCTTTGAATTATAAATTTATAACTTTAGGTATAAGTTATGTATTTCTCATTAGGCAACATTTCTTTTATATCTCCTTGAGAACCGCAAGCATTATTATCGAAGTAAAAAATCAGATTATATACCAAAAACGTCACCTTTATGGTTTGATTAGATTTATCTAATCAAATTTTATTTTAACGAATTAACATTGGTATCAATGTTAGAAGAAAGAGAATATTTATGTTGAATGATAGCTTCAAAGACCTGGGACTTTCAGAAGAAAGTATTCATGCAATTAAGTTAAAAGGTTTTGAAGAACCTACTGAAATACAGAAAAAAATTATCCCTTTAATACTGGAAAATAAAAATGATTTAATCGGACAGGCGCAAACAGGTACGGGTAAAACCGCAGCATTCGCACTTCCGCTAATCGATCAAATAAATACAAGAGCAGGTCATCTACAAGCTTTAATTCTCGTACCAACAAGGGAGCTTGCTATTCAAGTTTCCGAAGAATTTAATTCTCTGCGCGGTCATAAAAATATTCATATAGCTCCAATTTACGGTGGGCAGTCTTACGAAATACAGCTAAGAATGCTTAAGAAGGGAGTTGATATTGTAGTCGGCACTCCCGGAAGAATAATCGATCATATGACCAGAAACAGTTTGCGCTTAGATAAAATTTCATTTGCTGTCCTTGATGAAGCTGATGAAATGTTGAATATGGGTTTTATAGAAGATATCGAAAATATCCTTAGTAAAACAAATCCTGCGAGAAGGACACTTTTATTTTCTGCCACTATGCCTGATAGAATTTTGAAGCTTGCTAAAAAATATATGGGTAAGAGTGAGATAATCAAAGCAGACAAAGCAGGCGAAACTATTTCGCTAACAGATCAGATATATTTTGAAGTAAGGAACTCCGATAAATTTGACACTCTTTGCAGAATAATTGATACGACGGATGACTTTTACGGCTTGATTTTTTGCAGAACTAAAAATGATGTTGATTTCGTTGCCACAAAACTAAACGACAGAGGCTACGACGCCGAAGGTTTGCACGGAGATATTTCTCAAATGCAAAGAGAGAAAATCTTAAATAAATTTAAGAAAAGAAGCATTAATGTTCTTGTAGCCACTGATGTAGCGGCACGAGGGCTTGATATATATGAAATGACGCACGTTATAAATTATGCTTTGCCTCAAGACCCCGAGTCTTACCTTCATAGAATTGGGCGAACAGGAAGAGCGGGAAAAGAAGGCACGGCTATTACATTCATCACTTCGGAGGAACACCGAAAGCTTCAGATGATAAAAAATATTACGAAGACGGAGATCCGGAAAGAGAGAATTCCTAAAGTAATCGATGTAATCAATTTCAAAAAGGAAAAAATTTCTTCTGAGCTTAAAGCATTGATAGATATTGAAATTGCACCGGCATATTTAAATTTAGCCAAGGAGCTTTTGGCCGAGCAAAATCCGGTTGAGGTTGTAGCATCATTAATAAAATATTCGTTTCAAAACGATCTTGAAGTAGAAAATTACGCACAAATTACGGATTTATTCGAGTCAAAAAAATCTAAGAAAGAATTTGAGCCTAATCGAAGAAAAGATAAGTTCGGAAGCGAAAAAGGTTATTCAAGATTATTTATAGCTCTCGGTAAAAAAGACGGAATTACGCCACGAAAACTTTTGGATATTCTTAACAAAAAGGCAAATATTGAACCTAACAATGTAGAGTCTATTCAAATTATGGATGCATATTCCTTTTTCAATGTACCACAAAAAGATAGCGAAATTATATTGACAAGGATGAATTCCAAAGATAGGAAACAACGTCAATTAGTTGAAAGAGCAAAAGTTTCAAAAAAGAACTAATTGTTCTTTTTTCCCCAACTATCTTTTAGAGTCACGGTTCGATTAAATACAAGCTTTTCATCAGTTGAAAATTTTGTATCAACGCAAAAATAACCATGCCTTTCAAATTGAAACCTATCCCCCGGCTTGGAATTTTTTAGTGATGGTTCGATCAGAGCACTTGGTAAAACCTCTAAGGAATTAGGGTTCATAAATTCGACAAAGTCTTTCTCTTTATCAGCATCCGGAGCCTCAACTGTAAAAAGTCTGTCGTATAATCTTACCTCAGCTTCAATAGCATTATCAGCAGATACCCAATGAATTGTACCTTTAACTTTTTTGCTGCTAGTTCCCGTACCGCTTCTTGTCTCAGGGTCATAAGTACAATGAAGTTCAACAGCCTCTCCTTTATCATTCTTAATTACTTCTTCACACTTAATAATATAGGCATAACGAAGCCTGACCTCACCGCCAGGCGTTAATCTGTGATAACCCTTTGGCGGAATCTCCATAAAATCAGTCTGTTCAATAAACAACTCGCGGGTAAATGGAATCTTACGCACGCCCATCGAAATATCTTCCGGATTATTTACGGCATCAAGTTCTTCTGTTATGTTATAGTTTGTAAGTATAACTTTCAGAGGACGAAGCACAGCCATTGCGCGAGGAGCATGTTTGTTTAGATCTTCGCGTATTGCATATTCAAGTAAAGCAATATCTGTTGTGGCATCACGCTTAGCAACTCCGATTATTTCGGCAAAATTCCTAATTGCATCCGGTGTATATCCTCTTCGTCTAAAAGCAGAAACAGTAGGCATACGCGGGTCATCCCAACCGTCGACATATTTTCCCTGAACAAGCTGCAAGAGTTTTCTTTTACTCATGACAGTATAGTTTAGATTAAGCCTTGCAAATTCAATTTGCTGAGGATGATAAATTCCAAGTTCATTTAAAAACCAATCGTAAAGGGGTCTATGGTTTTCGAATTCAAGAGTACAGATCGAATGCGTTATTTCTTCGATAGAGTCTTCAAGACCATGTGCCCAATCGTAAGTAGGGTAAATACACCATTTATTCCCCTGGCGGTGGTGTTCTGCGTGAACGATGCGGTACATTATAGGATCACGCATGTTAAAATTTGGAGACATCATATCGATTTTTGCCCGTAAGACTTTCTCGCCATTCTTGAATTCCCCTTTCCTCATCCGTTCAAAAAGATCAAGATTTTCTTCAATCGATCTATTTCTATTTGGGCTTTCTTTGCCAGTTTCAGTTAAAGTACCCCGATGCTCCCTTATCTCATCTGCACTTAAATCATCAACATAGGCTTTTCCCTTTTTAATAAGTTCAACTGCCCAATTATACATTTGTTCAAAATAATCGGAAGCATATAATATTCTGTCCTCAAAATCAGCGCCGAGCCATTTAATATCTTCAATAATTGAATCGACATATTCCTGTTCTTCTTTGCTTGGATTTGTATCGTCAAAACGGAGATTAAATTTTCCATTATAGTCTTTTGCTATACCGAAATTTAGACAAATTGATTTTGCGTGACCGATATGGAGGTAGCCGTTAGGTTCCGGGGGAAATCTCGTATGTACACGCCCACCCCATTTATTAGTTTTAAAATCCTCATCGATAATTTCGCGGATAAAGTTTTTAGGTTTATTAGCCGACTCTTCAGGATTATTTTTATTTTCCATAATGCTTAAACTATATTTTTAGTAGAGAATAAATTTTTTCAATGTAAAATTACAGAATTATAGAAAGAGGCTCAAATTTAGGAGGTAATAACTATTTGGAAATATCAGTAATAAACCAATAAGACACTTTATGCAACGTATGGAAAATTGAAGTAGTGGAGTAATTTAATTGAGCAATATTTCCCATTATTCCATAATTCAAAGGGGTAGTTTCTGCATAAGGTGGCTTAATAAATTAGTTAATTATATAAAATAATAATTCCTCATAATTTTTCAGGTTATTATAAATTCTAAAAATATTTTGGACAGGAATGAATTAATTCAACTTCAAGTTTTAGAAGAAAGTCACCTCAAAGCTTTCTTAATATAGATAGGTGCCCGGAAGAGGCCTCTTGCACGGAAATTTCGGACAGCTTTCACAAATTTAGAAGTTCTTAAATTTCATGAAAAGTGGATTTCATATAAAAATCGCGTTTTTTTAATTTGATTCTGCTTGGCAAATTAGAAATTATTATTTAATTTTCCTAAATGTGAATTAGATTTTTCAATAAATTTAGTATACAAAAAAATTGCCGGTTCCTTTATGCGAAAAAAAATAATCCGCGTTCTAATGCATCCCGAAAAAGAATCTCTTCATAACAATAATGATGCAACTAAATAATATATCAAGGATATATTATTGTCCACTTTATTTTATTTTTAAATTTGAATCTTATTGCAACGGAGAACTCGCCGTATTAAGTAATCTTAAAGGCGGAACAACAATATCACTTACAATCTCAAAGTGGATTCATGAACTTACATCGTCATAGCGGTGCACATACAAATAACACTCAAACTCTAATAAACAATTAATTATTAAATTTCTTTTGGAGAATTTTATGTACGATACAGGAAGTACTGGCTTCATGCTTATTGCAGCAAGCCTTGTAATGCTGATGACTCCAGGATTAGCGTTTTTCTACGGAGGTTTAGTAGGCAGAAAAAACGTATTAGCAATTATGATACAAAGCTTTGTTTCTCTTGGATGGACAACAGTGTTGTGGTTTATAGTAGGATATTCACTATGTTTCAGCGGCGGTGAAGGAGGCATAATAGGTAACTTAAACATGGCATTTCTGTCCGGAACTAATTTAAATACAATATTTACGGGTAATCATCAAATACCTCTGTATGTATTTGTCGCTTATCAAATGATGTTTGCAATAATTACCCCAGCTCTAATTACAGGTGCATTTACAAACCGCGTACGGTTTCCAGCCTATTTCTTATTCTTAACAGCATGGCTTCTTTTTGTTTATTTTCCGCTTGTGCACATGGTATGGGGCGGCGGTTTGTTAGCTAAATGGGGAGTGCTTGATTTTGCAGGCGGAATAGTAGTACACGCAAGCGCGGGTATGGCTGCTATTGCATCTGTTTTTTATGTCGGACGTAGAAAAGTAGTTGAAAGAGGTCCCCATAGTTTGCCTCTTGTAGCTCTTGGAACCGGGCTGCTATGGTTCGGGTGGTATGGATTTAATGCGGGCAGCGAATTAAGAGTGGATTCAATAACCGTTGCAGCATTTTTGAATACTGATATAGCAGCATCCTTTGCAGCAATTACCTGGCTATTTCTATCATGGATAATTGAAGGAAAGCCTAAATTATTAGGTCTATTAACCGGTTCGGTTGCAGGGTTAGCTACAATTACACCGGCAGCGGGATTTGTAACTCTTCGAGTTGCTGCATTAATCGGAATTGCCGCCTCGTCTTTATGCTACCTTGCAGTTTATCTTAAAAATAAAATGAATTGGGATGATGCACTCGATGTTTGGGGCGTGCACGGAGTAGGAGGAATTCTTGGCGTAATTATGCTTGGGCTGTTTGCAACAAGTGAAGTGAACCCGATTGTAATTACTAATGGTTTGCTTACCGGAGGCGGATCTTCTTTCTTCGTTAAAGAAGTAATTTCTGTTTTTGCTGTGGGAGCTTACTGTTTCATTTTTACCTATGTAATGCTGTGGCTTATTAACTTTATTACACCTGTTAAAGTAACTGAAAGCGAAGAAGTGGAAGGACTCGATATGGCACAACTTGG
Source organism: Bacteroidota bacterium (assembly GCA_021831685.1). GTDB lineage: Bacteria > Bacteroidota > Ignavibacteria > Ignavibacteriales > Ignavibacteriaceae > FEN-1297. The sequence continues at coordinate 12,844 of JAKBMG010000130.1, forward strand.
AGAAATAGCTTACGAAGAAATAGAACAGATTTAATATTTAGGAGTCAACTCTAAAAAGGTTATTCCCATGGGCCTGCCTACCGAGAGCGTTGCAGAACTCTCCTATTTCGTCTCGAACGAAAATAGAGATTTCCAAATTGTCGAAAAAGGGATTTCTCCCTCCGCCTGCCGGTAGGCAGGGTCGAAATGACATTTTGGAGTTGTACAACAGCCTCTTTCGGTATGTAGGAATGGGAATCCAAAAACTTTTAGATATGAAATAGATTCCCGCTTTTCTGCCTCGGCAGAGGGAATGACATTTAGATTATTTTGGCTTTTTAGAGTAGACTTATTTATTAACTCACATTATGCAGGATTTCCCCTTGGAGTAATGGAATATTGGAATAATGCAAGGAATTATTCTATTCCAGCATTCCATTTTTCAACCTGCCTGTTATGTTAAAAGTCAAGTATAAAAGTAAATCAAACATATTATTTACTTTTTCTTCGGCTGATTATTATTGGAAGTTAAAAGATAATTAGAGTTCTACAGGAATAATCCTTTTTACTTCCAGCA
>JAKBMG010000084.1 GCA_021831685.1 Bacteroidota bacterium
GCACAACTCCAAAATGTCATTTCGACAGGAGGGAGAAATCCCATGTATAGCTTAAGTACACAAGTTGAACGTGGGATTTCTCAGTCGAAGACTCCTTCGAAATGACAGGTGGAAGTTGTGCAACAGACTCTGCCGGCAGGCCTTTGGGATTAAGGGAAAAAACCTCCGAGGTTTAGGAAAACCTCGGAGGTTTTGCTTTTATTATTTTGGACAGAAATATATTTTGCAATGTATTAAATTGAAAGTAAGAATCTATTTGGTTTTGTAAATGAATAATTATTACGTTTACATATAAATAAGAAAAAGAAATGGAATCTTAATTAAATATGATAGAAGTGCCAAAGAAAACAAAAGAACGTGCAATTCTTGTTGCCGTAGATACAAAAGATTTAAACCGGGAAATTGTTGAAGAACATCTTGCGGAACTCGAAGAATTAGCAATTACTGCCGGAGCAGAAACAATCATAAAAATTATTCAAGAGCGTTACACTTTTGACTCAGCTTTTTATATCGGAAAAGGAAAAGCAGAAGAGCTTGCTTCGCTTGTCGAAATAAATGATATAAATCTGATCATATTTGACGATGATTTAACCCCGGTTCAGGTTAGAAATCTTGAACGGCTGATTGAAAGGAAAATTGTTGACCGGAGCGGATTGATCCTTGATATATTTGCCTCACGCGCTAAAACGAAGGAAGCTAAAACTCAAGTCGAGCTTGCGCAGCTTCAGTATATGCTGCCCAGGTTAACGCGCGCCTGGACTCACTTATCAAAGCAGTTCGGCGGAATTGGCACTAAGGGTCCCGGTGAAACCCAAATAGAAACCGATAGAAGAATTATCAGGACAAGAATTAGCCTTCTTAAAGAAAAATTGAATAAAATTGAAGCGCAAAGAAGTACTCAAAGCCAGGGCAGAAAAGATTTTGTTAGGATTTCTTTGGTAGGTTACACTAACGCCGGGAAATCGACTTTATTTAATTTACTTACCGACGCAAATGTATTTGCTGAGGATAAACTGTTCGCAACTCTTGATTCCACAACAAGAATCTTTGATTTGAACAAAGACAATAAGGTCTTGATAAGCGATACCGTTGGCTTTATCAGAAAACTTCCTCCGCATCTAATTGCATCATTTAAAAGCACGCTTAATGAAGTCAGAGATGCCGATATCATTCTGCACGTAGTTGATTTATCCCATTCCTATTTTGAAGATCATATTGAAGTCGTTGACAAAACTTTGAAAGAGCTTGGCTGCGAAAATAAAAACCAGATAAAGATTTTTAATAAGTTAGATATTGTTGAAGATAAAAACAGGATTCAATTTGTAAGGAATAACTATAAACACGGAATTATTATCTCGGCTGAAAGAGGAATAAATGTATCCGGATTAAAGGATAACATCGTTAATATGATTGAAAAATCTTTTGTTGAAGAAAAAGTTGACCTTCAATTGACAGACTCAAAAAAGGCTGCTTCTATCCATTCGCTTGCACACGTTCTATCGGAAACATATGATGATAATTATATTCATATTACCTACCGGGCTAACCGGGAAAATTCATTAAAATTAAAAAAGATTATATATGGCGAATAAAAAACTCATAATTGACGGAGACTCGCTTACTCTCGATGAAATAGATTTTTTCATCAAAGAAAATCCTAAAGTTGAAATAGCAAAGAAATCAATTTCGCTGATTAACCGTTCACGAGCTCTAATTGAAAAATGGGTCGAGAGTGAAGAGTCAATTTATGGTGTCACTACAGGTTTCGGAGAATTTTCGAACGTAAGGATTTCCAAAGAAAATATTAAAAAACTTCAGGAAAATTTAATATTAAGTCACGCTGTCGGTTGCGGAGATAATCTTCCCCCCGCAATTGTAAAGATTATGATGCTATTGCGATTGAATGCTTTGGTAAAAGGATATTCGGGCATACGGTTATCAACCCTTCAACTGCTGCTTGATATGATGAACTTCAATATTATTCCTGTGATTCCCTCACAAGGATCGGTTGGCTCAAGCGGCGATCTAGTTCAACTTGCGCATCTGGTTTTGGCTATGATTGGGAAGGGTAGAGTTCAGCTAATTAAAAATATTAATGATGAAGTTGAATCTTCTAATAAAATATTCCCGTCAAAAATGATTTTGAAAAGATTTAAGCTTAATCCTGTTGTGCTTGAAGCAAAGGAAGGATTAGCTTTAATTAATGGCACTCAAATGATGACTTCTTTTGCATCGTATATTTCTGTTCGCGCCAAAAAATTAAATAAGCTTGCTGATATAGCTGCGTCGCTTTCTCACGAAGCTCTTCGAGCGACTGATAAAGCATTCGATGAGAGGATTCATTTGCTGCGACCTTTCCCGGGCCAAATTACTACTGCAAAAAACATTCTGTCTTTAATTAACAATAGCGAAATTAGAAAATCACACTTAAAAGGACATGGAAAAGTTCAGGATGCATATTCAATCAGATGCGTACCTCAAATACACGGAGCTTCTCGAGATGCAATTGAATATGTTTGTTCCCGCGTTAAGATTGAAATAAATTCTGTTAATGATAACCCGATAATTTTCCCCGACACTGAAGAGCACATTGAGGGAGGGAATTTTCACGGGCAGTCAATGGCGCTTGCAATGGATTTTATGGGTATTGCTTTATCCGAGCTTGCAAATGTTTCGGAAAGAAGAACCGAAAGGATGGTAAACGGTGCTTTAAGCGGGCTCCCGAGATTTCTGGCTAATGACGGGGGATTAAATTCAGGTTTGATGATTGCCCAATACACCGCAGCAAGTCTTGTATCTGAAAATAAGGTCCTCGCTCACCCGGCAAGCGTTGATTCTATTCCTACTTCTGCAAACCAGGAAGACCATAACTCTATGGGCTCAATTGCCGCACAAAAATGCTTTAGAATTATGCATAACCTGGAAAATGTTTTAGCAATTGAATTAATGACAGCAGCTCAGGCACTGGAATTTTTAAAGCCGTTAAAGCCCGGGATTGGTACTTCGATTGTATATAACGAAATTCGAAAAATTGTGAAGCCGCTGAATAATGACCGTCTTCTTTACGAAGACGTGAAGAAGGTTGCGGAATTAATAAAGAATGACAGCTTAGTTAAAAAAATTGAAGAAAAAGTAATGATTTTATAAATACTTAGCGTCTTTGCGACTTAGCGGTGAATATTTCTATCATAGAGTTGCTACGGCACAATTAAATATTAAGGAAAATTTTCATGGAAATATTATTTCTTATAGCTGGGATTGTAATTGGCACAATTTCAGTTTGGTTGATTCTAAAATCTAAAATAGATAATACAAAAGGAATATCTCCTTCCGAAGCAGATGAATTAAAAAATCAAATTAATAACTTGAAAATAGAAATCGGAAGTCTTTCTGGGAAGAATGATATGCTTGAAGGAGGAATAAAAAAATCATCGGAGGAACTTCAATCCGAAAGAGGCAAAGTTTTAGAGCTAAATTCTTTATCTTCAACCTTAAAATCTGAAAATTCAAATCTCATACAAAAGTTAGATGAACAGAAAAATGAAATCGAAGAACTTCAGCAAAGATTTATAAAAGAATTTGAAAACCTTGCCAACAGAATACTTGACGAAAAAAGCAGCAAGTTTACCGCACAAAATAAAGATAATATCGACCTTATTTTGAAACCGTTGAACGAAAAGATCAAAGAATTCGAAAAGAAAGTTGAAGAAACGTACGACAAAGAATCAAAGCAAAGATTTTCTTTAGAGGTTGAAATTAAAAAACTATATGAAGCTAATTTACAAATAACAAAAGATGCTAATAATCTTACTAATGCACTAAAAGGACAAGCAAAAACACAAGGCAACTGGGGTGAATTTATTCTTGAAAGCATTTTAGAAAAATCAGGACTTGTTAAGGGTAGAGAATATATTGTGCAAGAAAGTTACACCGGAGAAGATAAAAAAAGATTTCAACCTGATGTTATAATAAACCTTCCGGAAAATAAAAGTTTGGTAATAGATTCAAAAGTCTCTTTAGTGGCGTATGAGCGCTATTCATCGGCAGAAGATGAATCCATAAAAATTGCTGCGCTGCGGGAGCATATTGCTTCAATCAAAAATCACATTAAAGGATTAAGCGGAAAGAATTATCAAAATCTTTATCAAATTCAGAGTCTGGATTTTGTTATGATGTTCATGCCGATTGAACCGGCGTTTGGTTTGGCTGTTCAATACGAAGCAGGATTGTTTAATGAAGCATTTGAAAAAAATATTGTTATTGTTAGCCCTTCAACTTTGCTTGCGACTTTAAGAACAATAGCCAGCATTTGGCGCCAGGAAAAGCAAAATAAAAATGCTCTTGAAATTGCACGTCAAAGTGGCGCATTGTATGATAAGTTTGTGGGATTTGTCGATGATTTGGTTAACATCGGTAATAAAATTGATGCATCAAAAACAAGCTATGTAGAGGCAATGAGAAAACTTCACGAAGGAAGCGGCAATCTAGTTAGCCGTGCAGAAAAAATTAAAACTCTTGGGGCTAAAGTGACTAAATCATTACCTAAGACATTACTGGAGAGGACAGATAACATTGACAGCGAGGAAGAAAATTTGCTAAGCTAATAAAAACGATTATTTATTTCCCTATTTTAATTATTTCATCCCATTCTTTTTTTTCGACCGGCATTATTGAGAGCCTGTTTCCGCGTTGAATAAGTTTCATCTTTGACAGCTTCGAGTTTTCCTTAATTTCTTCCAAAGTAACTGGTGTTTTAAATTCTTTAACAAACTTAATATCTACCATAAACCAAACAGGCTTTTTGGGATCGCTTGACGGAAAGTAATGTTTACTTTCGGGATCAAATTGAGTATGATCCGGGTAACCTTCTTTAACAACTTCACAAATTCCAATAACAACGTTTGGTTCTGTGTTGCTGTAATAAAATAAAACTCCGTCGCCTTTTTTCATCTCATCTCTTAGATAATTTCTCGCTTGATAATTTCTAACGCCATCCCAAAACGTAGTTTGGTTTTTGCTGTTCTTCAAGTCTTCAATTGAAAAAGCAGTAGGCTCACTTTTTACAAGCCAATATTTCTTTACCATCTTTTTACCTCATATTATTTATGGAATTATTCGGAACTAAGATAACAATTTTAACAAAATCCTTGTGTAAGAATTTTCACAATCTAACTTATAGCAATAGTGTTCGCAAAGGATAATATATTGTTGAGTGTTAAATCATGTTCAGCTTTCTAAATTGAAATTATAGTCTGATGGCAATATATTAAAAATGCAAAAATCAAAAATTATGAAAAAACTAATCTTACTATCATTAACTCTTCTTTTTGTGAATGCGTTCTCATTTGCCCAAAACGAAGGGGCATTTCAGATTGCCAGGCTTCAATATGACGGAGGTGGCGATTGGTATAACGGTCAAACAGAAGAACCCAATTTATTGGACTTCGTTAAGGCGAATACCAATATAAAAGTTAACGATGATTTTACTTCGGTTAATATAAATAGTGATGCGATTTTTTCTTATCCGTTTCTTTTTATGACTGGTCACGGCAACGTTTCCTTCACTCCTGATGAAGCCGAACGTTTACGAAAGTATTGTGAGAACGGAGGTTTTCTTTATGCAGACGATGACTACGGATTGGATGCATCCTTTAGGAAAGAGATGAAAATGGTTTTTCCGGATAAAGATTTGGTTGAACTTCCTTTTAATTATGGATTATATCATGATTTTTACGATTTTCCTAATGGTGTTCCCAAAATTGAAAAACATAATGGCAAGCCGCCTCAAGGTTTTGGTATTTTTATTCATGGAAGATTAGCTGTTTATTATACCTATGAATCAAATCCCAGCGATGGTTGGGACGATCCCGATGTTCATGGCTTCCATCAAGATAAAAGACTTGAAGCTCTTAAGTTTGGTACCAACCTCGTTATATGGGCATTGAGCAATTAATTAAATGTTCGATGTTAGAAATTTAAAGTGGAAAAATATTTAATGAACCCACAGTCAGATTATTTTAAAGAGACTATATTCAAATTAGAACAACTAGTGAAAAGAGAATATCTGTTTTCTGCTTTTCTCGGTGTTCAAATTTCTTTTCTTACCGGAGTTACATTGTTCACCATATTTTCACTTGTTGAAATGTTATGGCATTTTTCTTCTGTCGTAAGAACCGTTTTGTTTTTCCTTTTGGTAGTAATATTTGGCGCTGTTTTCATTTATTTGTTTTTGCTTCCGCTCCTTAAATATTTTAGACTATTTAGAAAAGCCGACTATTTTAAGACAGCGAATAAAGTTGGAAAGCATTTCCCAGATATAAAGGATGACCTTGTAAATGCGATGCAGATTGTTTCGGGGCAAAAGAATAAGAATTATTATTCCCAATCTTTAATTGATGCTTCATTCCAAAACGTTTACAACAAAACTAAGGAAATTAAATTTGAGAGTATTGTAAACTTCAGTAAAACCAAAAAATATCTTCTGTATGTCGGAGGTGTATTCCTTTTTTCTGTTATCTTATTTTTATTGATACCCAATATTCGAACAGCTTCTTTTCGTTTGCTAAATTATGATCAGGAGTTCATACCTCCTCCGAAATTCTCCCTATTTGTGTCACCCGGCAATTCTCAAGTAACTAAGGGTGATAACATTTCTATTTTAGTTAAAGTAAACGGAGTAATTCCTCCAAAGGTTTTCTTAGCCATTAAGGAAAATGATCAAACAAATTTTCAAAACCAGCAGCTTTATTCCGATTCCAGTGGAGTATTCAAATTCATTATGCCCGCCGTACGCAATTCTTTTAAGTATTATGCTGCTGCTGAGAAAATTAAAAGCGATGAATATTCTATTGATGTTATAAATCGCCCTATAATCAAAACACTTGATGTGAACATTACTTCACCCGCATACTCAAAGATTGCTCCGGTTAAACAAAAAGATAATGGAAACATAACTGCACTGCTCGGAAGTTATGTCGATTTGAGTATCTCTTCAACTAATGAGTTAAAAGCGGCACATATTGAATTTGATGATTCTACAATGACAAAATTAGTCGCGGCCGGTTTCTTAGCGAAAGGAAGATTTAGAGTTAAGAAGGACAATAATTACAGAATAATATTAACTGATGAAAGTAATAATAAAAACCTTTCTCCTATAAATTATAATATTAAGGCTTTATATGATGCCTATCCCACTATTGAAATTATTGCTCCTGATAAGGATGTCTTGTTAGCCAACGATAACCGCCTTTCGCTTGACACAAAAATTTCAGACGATTATGGATTTACGAAATTACTTCTACATTTCAAGCTTTCTTCATCTAAAAATGAAAAACCAGATAAAGAATTTAAAACCATTGAAATTCCTATTAACAAAAATCAAATTGAGCAAGAAGTAAATTACATTTGGAATTTGTCTTCCCTTAATTTATCAGCCGACGATATAGTTACTTATTATATGGAGGTATTTGATAACGATAATGTTAGCGGACCAAAATCAGCTAAGTCACCCTCCTTTACTGTGCGCGTTCCTTCCTTAAATGAATTATTAACTAATGCTGATAAAACTCAAAACGAAAGTGAACAAAACCTCAGTCAAACATTAAAGGAGGCAAAAGATCTTAAACAAAAAATGGACAACATTAGCCAGGAACTTAAACAAGATAAAAAGGATATTTCCTGGCAGGAGAAACAAAAAATTCAGCAAGCGGTTGATCAATTTAAAAAGCTTCAAGACAAGGTTAATGATGTTGGGAAGAACTTGGAAAAAATGCAGCAGAACCTTCAACAAAATAATCTTATTTCAAAAGAAACACTTCAGAAATATATGGAGCTGCAAAAGTTGTTTGATCAAATTGCAAACGACGATTTAAAGAAAGCAATGGAGAAGCTTCAAGATATCTTGCAAAATATGAACCGGAAGCAAACTCAAGATGCTATGGAAAATATGAAATTTAACGAAGATCAATTTAAAAATAGCATTGAGAGAACTATGAATCTTCTTAAGAAAATACAAATAGAACAGAAAATGGATGATTTGGTGAAACGGACTGAACAAATATCCAAAGACCAAAATGAATTAAAGAATGATACTAAAAACAGCAGCGAATTAAACCAGGAGCAGAAAAACCAGCTAAGTAATAAGCAAGATGAAATTTCGCAAGATTTGAAAGAGATGTCAAAACAACTTGACGAGCTTTCTAAGAAAATGGACGAGTTGAAAGATATGCCTAAAGATCAGCTTGCTAAATTGAAAGATCAATTTGACAAGCAGCAAAATCCGGAAACTTCGCAGAAAGCTTCTCAAGATATAAAGCAAAGTAGTATGCAGCAGGCTGAACAAAATCAATCTCAGATTTCCGAAAATATGAATCAGATGAAACAGCAAATGCAGCAGCTTCAGAAATCAATGGCACAGCAAAGCCAAATGCAAGCTTTTAAAGATATGATGAAAATTACTAATAATCTTCTAACGCTGTCTAAAGATCAAGAGCAATTACAAAAGCAAACTGAAGATATGAATCCGAATAGTTCTTCGTTTGATAAAAATGCCCGCGAGCAAAAGGAAATACAAAGTAATCTTGATAAAGTTATGCAGCAGATGTCATCTCTTTCGCAAAAGACTTTTTCTATTACTCCGGAAATGGGGAAATCTTTAGGCGATGCGCAAAATGAGATGAAACAATCAATGCAGGGAATGCAGAACCGGAACGCCAATCAAACTGCAAATAGCCAGAATAAAGCTATGGCATCGCTTAATGAAGCCGCCGAGATGATGAAAAACAGTATGGAATCAATGATGAAAGGCAGTGGGCAGGGTGGTGGTATGATGTCTTTGATGCAGCAGCTTCAACAAATGTCGGGGCAACAAATGAGTTTGAATAATTTAACACAGATGTTGCAAAAAGAGATGAGCGGAAATTTATCGGCACAACAACAAGCAGAGTTACAAAAAATTGCGCAGCAACAGGAAATGTTAAGGAAATCTCTTGAGCAGTTAAATAAAGAAGCACAAAAATCTGGAGAAACAAAAAAAATCCCCGCAGATCTTAACGATATCGCAAAAAAAATGCAAGAGATAGTAAAAAATCTAAACTCAGACAACTTAAATGAAAAGACAGTCCAACAGCAGGAGCATATTCTTTCACGTTTGCTTGATGCGCAGCGGTCTATCAACGAAAGGGATTTTGAGAATAAAAGGGAATCAATCGCAGGAAAAGACGAAGCCCGCCAGTCTCCGTCAGAACTCAATCTATCCAACCAGAAAGATATTAACAAAATTAAAGATGAATTAAATAAAGCCGCCCAGGAAGGCTACAAAAAAGATTATGAAGATTTAATAAAAAAATATTATGAGGCGTTACAAAAGGAGAATGTAAAAAATTAGACCGGGTCGATGTGAACAAAAACTTTGCTAATCTCCGGTAAGTCTGCAATTGCATTTTGTACTTCCAAGCCGATTTTATGGGAAGATTCAGTCGTAACATTTTTATCGACATCAATATGAATTTCAATATGAAATTTATTTCCGACATAATGAGATTTTAATTCATTCAATCCTTTTACGCCCTCAATCTTTAATGCAGTGTTTGCAATTTCTAAAATAAGATTTTCATCTGCCGCCTTTCCCATTAAATAATCAATATTCTCTTTTGCTATTTGGTAGCCTGATCTTAAAATAAATGTTGCAATAATTATCCCTGCAATACCATCCACGTAAGGCAATCCCATTTGAACCCCAAATATTCCAATTATGGAAAGTGATGAGGCAAGAACGTCGTTTAAGCTATCTACGGCGCCGGCTTTTAATGCGGGGCTTCTAAAGGTCTTGCCTATTCTCGATTGATATCTTGTAAGTAAAAATTTTACGACTATTGTAACAAAAAGAATTACATATACGAAAACAGAAATGTGAGTTTGGTATGGAGTTAATATTCTCTTTATCGACTCTTCAATCAGATTGATTCCTACAATGGCAGTAAAAAGGGCTATTAAGAAAACCGCAATAGGTTGAGCGGCATTGTGCCCAAACTGATGGTCACTATCCGGCTTTTTCAAAGAAACCTTTACGCTATACATTATAGCGCCGCTGGCGATAATATCGGTAAGTGAATTAATAGCGTCTGAAATAACTGCAATTGAATTTGATATTATTCCTGCAAACGCTTTAATAAAAAACAAAAAAATATTTACCGCAAGTGTCAGGCTTGCCGCTTTTTTTAATGATTTTGCCATTACCAAGAAGATTTTGAAATTGAACGATAAAATAACGAAAAAATTATTCTAATTGACATTGATTCTCATTCTTCCTTTAAATAATTTTAATATGGGATTAATTATTTAAAATGGGTTTTTATTAAGAGGTATTATAATGAGTTTAAGTCAAATAGCAAAATCAATAAGCGCTTCGCCTACTCTAAAGCTAAACGAAAAAGCAGCCGTTCTTCGGGAAAAAGGAGAACCGGTAATTCACCTTGGCGGAGGCGAACCGAAATCTAAAGTTCCAATGGATGCGATATTAGCCACAGCCGCTCATCTTAATACTGCTGAAATTAGATATGCACCTGCCGACGGAATTCCGGCATTGAAAAAAGCAATCATTAATTACACAGAAGAATTTTATAACCGTAGAGTTGCTCCTGAAAATGTGATTGCTTCAGGCGGTGCTAAGCAGGCGATTATGGTTGCTCTTCAAGCAATTCTTAATCCTCAGGAAGAAGTTGTCTATCCAGCACCCTATTGGGTTAGCTATCCTGAAATGGCAAAACTTTGCGGTGCAATTGGTGTTGCAGCTTTGCCGGAGGACGGAAGTTTTTATCCACGAATTCAAGATATTGAACAACGTGTCGGATCTTATACAAGAGCTGTCATTATCAATAGCCCTAACAATCCTACCGGTGCAATGTACTCGGAAGAATTTATTTCTGATGTTGTGCAGTTCTGTGAAAAACGGGACCTCTATTTAATTATGGATGATATTTACCATCGCCTAATTTTTGACGGGAAAAAACCTATCAACTGCTACAACTACACAAAGGATTTTTCAGAGAACTCAAAAATTATTTTAATAAACGGGGTTTCTAAGCAATATGCAATGACCGGCTTCAGGATTGGGTGGGCGGTAGGAAATAAAAAAGTTATCGAAGCAATGTCTAATATCCAGGGACATCAAACTTCCGGCCCTTCAATTCTTCTGCAGAAAGCTGCGGTTGGTGCGCTTAACGGAGTTCAATCAAGTGTTGAAAATTTACGAGTAACTTTGGAAAATAACAGGAATGTGATGATGGATCTTCTCAATTCTTTTGAAGGAGTGAAAGTTTCTAAACCGGATGGAACATTTTACTGTTTTGCAGACTTCAGCGCTTATGAAAAAAATTCAAATAAGCTTTCAGAATTTTTAATAGATAAGGTTATGGTGCTTACCGTTCCGGGAGCGGAGTTCGGCTTAGAAGGACATTTGCGCTTAAGCTATTGCGGAAGTATAAAAGAAATAACGGAGGGTATTGAAAGAATGAAATGGGCTTTGGATCCCAATTCTCCAAATGAACTCTATATCGGTGAAAGAAAATTAGTGAGGAATTGGTCATGAGCAAATATTTAGAATTCAGCACTCCCGCAAGCAAGGAAGCAAAAGAATTGGCTTCAGACTTTGGTTTGGCAAACAATGGTCTAAATTATCTTGATAGGGTCTATTGGAATCTCCCAAACTCTGCGCTTTATGAAGAAATAATTTTCCGCAATGAAGGTCATATTGCAAGCGAAGGACCACTTATTGTTAAAACCGGAAAGCATACTGCACGCGCAGCGGCTGATAAATTTATTGTTAAAGAAGAATCTACAGATAATAAAATTTGGTGGGGTGTTCATAACCGCCCAATCACTTTGGAGAAATTTAATTCACTCATGGCGCGTATTGAAGCTTATGCTCAGGGTGAAGAATTATTTGTTCAGGATTGCTATGTTGGAGCAGACCCGGAATACCGTATGCCTATTCGTATTATAACAGAAAAAGCATGGCATAGTTTGTTTGTAAGAAATATGTTCATCACTACCAATAACCCGGATGAGTTAAAAAAATTTCTTCCTGAGTTCACGGTTATTGCAGTGCCTGGTTTTAAAGTTGATCCTAAAATTGACGGCACAAGAACTGAAACTGGAATCATTCTAAACTTCGAATCAAAAACTGCAATCATTGCAAACTCTCTTTATGCAGGTGAAATTAAAAAATCTATTTTTACTGTTCTAAACTTCTTGTTGACGTTTAAGGATGTGCTGCCGATGCACTGTTCTGCAAATGTCGGGAGGGAAGGAGACGTTGCAATATTTTTTGGCTTAAGCGGTACCGGCAAAACAACCTTAAGTGCTGATCCGAAGCGACAACTTATAGGAGATGATGAACATGGATGGAGTTCGCGTGGAGTTTTTAATTTTGAAGCAGGTTGCTACGCTAAGGTAATTAGGCTTTCGGCTGAAAGCGAGCCGGAAATATTTTCAACTACTAAGAGATTCGGAACAATCCTTGAGAATGTAGTTTATGACCCTATTACACGGAAAATTGATTTGAACGAAGATTCTATTACTGAGAATACTCGCGCTTCTTATCCGCTTGATTTTATCCCTAATATCGTCCCAAGTGGTTACGTCCAGTCGCATCCGAAAAATATAATTTTCTTAACTTGCGATGCTTCCGGAGTATTACCTCCTATTTCAAGATTAAATCCCGAGCAAGCACAATATCATTTTATTAGCGGATATACTTCTAAGATTGCCGGCACTGAAATTGGATTAGGTGTTGAGCCACAAATTACTTTTAGCGCTTGTTTTGGCGCCCCGTTTATGGTTCGTCATCCATACGAATATGCTACTATGTTGAAACAAAGAATGCTTCAGAGCGGCGCCCAATGTTGGCTTGTAAATACAGGATGGATCGGAGGAAGATTTGGTGTCGGTAAGAGAATCAGTATTAAACACACCCGCAATCTTCTCAATGCAGTCCTTGAGGGAAAATTGGATAAAGTAGAATATCGTAAAGATAAATTATTTGGGTTTGAAGTTCCATTGACATGTCCTGATGTTCCCAGTGATGTTCTCGATCCATCAAATTCATGGGGTAATAAAGAAGAGTATTGGAAAAAATATGATGCTCTTGCCGCAAGGTTTATTGAAAACTTTAAACTGTTTGCAAAAGATTCTTCCGGGGATGTTCTCAAAGCTGGTCCAAAGAGAATTTCTGTACAAAAGTAAAAAATCTTTTTGCGGAACGTGGTAAATCTTCGTTCCAGA
>JAKBMG010000077.1 GCA_021831685.1 Bacteroidota bacterium
CGCCTGCATATTGGCCTATATATTCTGATAATATGACATGGCCTTCATCGCTTATAATAATTCCTGATCACCTTTACCGTCAATTTGGAAACCTTAAAGTAATAGCGGACAATTATGATGCAATGAAGAAGTGGCTTTTTTATATGCGTGATAAATACATGAAAGATTATTTACTTCCAAAAGATCAATACGGTGATTGGTGCATGCCGCCTGAGAATCTAGAAGTGATTCACTCCAATGATCCAAAGAGAATTACCCCCGGTGATTTTATTGGTTCTGCGTATTTCTATTACTGTTTGAATTTAATGGGGAAATATGCACACCTTCTAAATAAGAATGAAGATGCAAACGAATTTGGAACATTGGCAGGTAAGGTGCGGGATGCTATAAACAATACTTACCTTAACAAAGACAGCCTTTATTATGCGAACAATACGGTCACGGCAAATGCACTTGCACTGTCTTTCGGGATACCACCGAAAGAAACCCGCCTACCGGACAGGCAGGTAAGGAGCAAAGTATTCGATAACCTTATTTATGTAACAACCCATGTTTATAAAAGTCATACAAGTACAGGTTTAGTCGGCGGTCAATGGATAATGCGTACTCTAACAGATAACGGAAGACCGGACTTAGCACTTAAAATAGCAGAAAACACAACATATCCAAGCTGGGGATATATGATAGAAAACGGGGCAACGACAATATGGGAACTGTGGAATGGTAATACTGCTGCACCAGATATGAATTCAGGCAATCATGTAATGTTGCTTGGAGATTTAATCGTTTGGTTATATCAAGATCTTGCGGGGATTAAATCCGATCTTGCAAATCCGGGATACAAGGACATTATAATGAAACCATATCCTGTAGGAAATCTAAAGTTTGTCAAAGCGTCGTATCTTTCAATGTACGGACTAATTAAAAGTGAATGGCATATAAGAGGGAGTAAGTTTAACTGGGAGATAAGTATTCCTGCAAACACAACGGCGACCATATATGTTCCTGCTGAAAAGGAAGGCGATGTAACGGAAAGCGGAAGAGAGGCTTCCAGGGCGGAAGGAGTGAAGTTTGTAAAGCTAGAAAATGGTAGAGCGGTCTATAAGATCAGTTCGGGCAGTTATCATTTTATATCAAAGAATCAAAGTATTAAAAATAAGACAATAAATTAATAAGCATAGAAAAAGCTTTATATAATGTCAAAAAAACAATCATCAATCATAATAATTAAAATTGTTTTCTTAATGTTTATCTTATTATGGAACGATGGCTTTTCTCAAAAATCAGCTTCTGTAACTAAATTTGCGATTCCGGCACTTAGTGCCAGTGAAAATTACCTAACCAATTTAAATCTGGGTGGCTACGCCGGAAAGAGACTTGCGGCGAACGATTCCGCATGGCTTCAACACGTCTTTGCAGATAATCCAAACATGTTTGAAGCTTTTGCCCACCCGGATAGTAATACTCTAGCCAAGTGTATGTGGCACGGCGAATTCCCGGGTAAAATACTCACCGGCATGGCTCAGACATATCGTGCGTTCCGCAATCCAGGTACACTGGCAGCAGGAAATAAGATGGTTCAAATGTTTAAGTCAGTTCAAGGAGCTGACGGATACCTTGGTCCATGGTCTACGAGCACGCGATTTAATTTGGATACGAACAAGTGGGATACATGGGGACAATACCACTGCATTTATGGTTTATATCAATGGTATAAAGCAACCGGCAACCAAGACGCGCTTGATGTCGCAATCAAGGCCGCGGACTGCATTTATAATTTCTTTATTACGGAAAATCAGACGTTTGTTTCCCAAAACTGGGCAGAGTGTAATTTTGCAATAAGTGATGCTTTCGCGATTTTGTATCAAGAAACCGGTAATCAAAAGTATCTTGAGGCGTGCGAGCGCATTGTTTTGAATGAGTGGAAGCTTAAATACTATGACTTTTACACTAAGACGATGCTCGCCTGTGACTGGCTTGGAGCGGCGAAGGAGGAAAAGGCGTTTTACCAATCGAACCAAACGAGATGGGAAAGCCTGCACACGCTTATGACGCTTTCGCCTTTGTATCAAATAACTAAGAACCAAGAGTATTATAAGGCTTTGGAGCATTACTGGTGGAGCATTATACAGTATGACAGACATAATACCGGAAGCTTTGGTACGGGAGAGGGTTCGACTGGAAATGTATACGGCAACGGTAGCGAAACGTGTGCCACTGTGGCTTGGATGGCATATTCAACCGAATATCTAAAGGTCAGCAAGATTTCATATGTGGCCGATGAACTTGAAATTGCCTACTATAACGCAGCACTGGGCAGCCTTCTTGGTGACCATGATTTTATCTATATGAACTATTCCAACGGCTCCAGAATATCAGCCTTAATCACACTGGCAGGACATGGCTTCGAGGGAGGTAAACAACTTAGCTGTTGCCAAGCCAACGGGAACAGAGGTATCAGCCAGTTAACTGAATGGGCGGTATTGACCGACGCGGAAAATCTGTACCTTAACTATTATGGGTCGTCGAATGCGGAGACAAAAACACCTAAGGGAACCGGCATTAAGATTTTACAAGAGACAGAGTATCCCAAGAACGGGACAGATAAAATCACCTTCACAATGGATAAAAGTGAGCAATTTAAGCTTAACCTGCGCATTCCGACTTGGTCAGCAAATACAGTGGTCAAGGTCAATGGTGAAGCTTGCGCCAATGTTATGCCGGGTGCTTACTATGTGATAGACCGCGTGTGGCAGACGGGCGATGTCATAGAGATTAAGTTTGATATGGCGATTCATTTTTGGGTTGGCGACGATAAATGTTTAGGTAAAGCTTCCATCTATTACGGCCCAATTCTTTTAGCTATGGATTTGGATACCTCTATAGTTTCTGGTTATGAACTGAAGGCTTCGACTGTGGAGAAAATCGTTTTTGAAGAAAATAAAGATTTTTGGTTTTATGGTTTAGTAAAAACTACCGCCGGGAAAACCGTGTCGCTGGTCGATTACGCAAGTGCAGGCGAACATGGAGAGAATTACACTACATGGCTGAATGTAGTGAATGATTTTAAGTTGATTCCTTATGTGCCTGGAAACAACCCGCTTTGGAATAATGTAGGAACATGCACCAATATTATTACTGCTACTGCTGGCGAAAACGGGATCATTTCCCCTTACGGTAACGTTTCGGTTGCATACGGAAACAGACAGACCTATAATATTAATGCAGATGATGGATATGAAATTGATACTGTTCTCGTGAACGGCGAGCCGGTAACCTTTCAAGGCACGCAATATTCATTTGCTCATGTTACAAAAGATTATACGATTAAGGTTTCCTTCAAAAAAGCCTCCGTTCCCACAGTAAAGAAATAAGTAACAAAGTTTTTGATAACCTTGTTTATTATTATGAAGACATTGGGGGAATTAAATCCGGTTTTGCAAATCCGGATACAAGGAGATTATAATGAAACCATATCCTGTTGGCAATTTAAGATTTGCAAAAGCAGGATATTTATTAAAGTACAGGCCTATTAAAAGTGAATGGCATATAAGAGGGAGTAAATTTAATTGGGAGATAAGCATTCCTGCTAACACAACAGCGACCATATATGTTCCTGCAGAAAAAGAAGGCGATGTAACAGAAAGTGGAAGAGAGGCTTCGAAGTCCGAAGGTGTGAAGTTTGTAAAACTAGAAAGTGGTAGAGCTGTCTATAAGATCGGTTCCGGTAGTTATCATTTTATATCAAAGAATGGGCGAATAAATGTAAACTAATTTTATAATAATTATGAAAGAGTACTGATATGGATTTTATAAAAATATTCTTTTATAGTAATGTCCTGTTTTGCAGTTAGGAAAACCAGGTAGTGATGATTGCGCTTCAGCTTCCTATGGGACAACCTATTTCGATGGGAACCAATGGTACATGTTTTACTTAGGGACGCCCCACGCTACCGCTGCGCCGGAGTATATACCGTCACCTCCTTATTTGACCATGATGGCAAAAAGCAATTCCCCAAGCGGTCCATGGGTGAAAGAGCCGGCAGTGGTTCCGTTTCGGCCCAGCGATATATCCGCTGCCAATTACAGAGCGTATTCGAATTTGAATGCCTCTCCAGGGATGATTGTTAAATCTGGCGTTGAGTACTTAATGTTTTTTAGTTGGGGAGGTTCTAGCGCAAAAACGAAGAAAGGACCTTTTGGTAATATCGGTATTGCACGCACAAAGTGAAAATGCCTGTGAAAACTCCAGTCTCTATTTTGAACCAGCTAACCAGACATGGTTTCTATTTACTGATCACATTGATGATGGCTTTACGGATGCCATCTGGGTTTATTGGAGTAAGGACATAACCAAATGGGATTCGGCAAACAAAGCAGTGGTATTAGATTCACACAATTGTAAATGGTCTAAGCATATTATAGGATTACCTGCTGTGATTCAGGTAGGAAATAGACTTGCAATATTTTACGATGGCTTAGACGCCTCTAAGTTTCCTCCGGGCTATGGTCACATGAACCGTGACATTGGCTTAGCATGGTTAAATTTGCCATTAATTCCACCCGGCAAGTAAGAAATTACTGTATAACTGAAGTTGCGCTACCCTTGGGAAATTGAAGTAGCGTGGTGTAAGGCATTGAGAGGTTTTCCCCATTACTCATTTTAGAGAATTAGCTGATGCTGGATTTACTGTCAAATTTTCGGATTTGGGTACTTATGAACTAAACAAAAAAGCATTAGACCTGGCACAGCAGGTTGGTATAAAACTGATCGTTGGTGATAATCGGATACAACCTGGAAAACCTGTCGATGAAGCGGCGTTAAAGAAATTAGATCAGGTCGTACGAGATTATAAAGGTTTTCCTGCACTTTTGGGATATTTTATAGTAGATGAGCCTAATGCTGCAACCTTTAGAAACATGGCAATGATTAAAAAACAAATTTCTTTGCATGATCCATTGCATGGCTTAACAATTCATGGAGCAGGCGCAAATATGATTCCCGGTTTTCGTCGTGCTATGACTTGTGCTTACATGCCTTCAGTATTTGTATTCCTAAGTCGCCTGATGATGCACAAGGAAGAATGAGCTGGGATGAAATTGCAGTGCTGGTAGCAATTAAAGGTTACAAGCCGTTATTTAATTTACAAACAGGCAGGATAATCGTTGAAGAAGGCGGATTCAATAAGTGGGATTATAACGGTAAGGGGCAAAGTTATCTTACTGAGTCTGCACCAATTGAAAAAGTGGAAGAAATACTCAATAACTTGATGATGCATCAACCAAAATAATCAAGCACTCATGTCTTCTTACAAACAAATAATTTTTAATTGAGGTAAAGATGATAAAGAAAATCCGATCTTCCTTCGTCAGAAGTATGCCGCAATGTACTGTCAGGTTAGTAAATCAGCTAACTGCATTCATTCTTTTTTCTATTCTTTCACTTAGCCTAATCTTTAGCGGATGTTCAAATAGTGTAATAATAAATACAGAAGATAGTCCACATATTATTCTTGGAACGTGGTGTCCTTTCATTGGTACTAAAAATAATGAATATGTTGATATGAAAACTGTTTTCAAGGAACTTACACAAGCTGGTTTTAATCAGGCGGTTGTAGACTTACCGAATAATGAATTTCGTAATTGGATATTAAAGAGAGCTGAAACCAATAATATTAAATTGGTCGTTATACCTCCTATGAATTTTAATATTGATAATCCTGACACATTAAAAAAGTTTTTAGGGAAACTGTTTCAATCTCCTGAGTTTAGCGGTTTATATATAATGGATGAACCCTCTGCCAAAGATTTTGAAAAACTTGCACGAATAAAAAAAATTAGCGAATCTGTTTTGCCTGACGGTAAATTCGACTTGGCATGTCTTTTCCCAAATTATGCAAGTCCGGAACAGTTAGGCGCTGATTCTTATGAAAAATATGTTTCTAAATATATTGAGATAGTAAAACCAAAACTTTTATGTTATGACCACTATCCTATAACTAATGCTGTTAGGAATTCTAGTGGAACTGGTACAAAGGATTTATTTGGATTTTTATCTAACCTTTCAATAATACGGAAAGCAGCCTACAAAGCCGGTATTCCTTTCTGGAATGTTATTCAATCTTGGGGATATATCAATGTAAAGCCCGCACCTAATATTTATGAATACAGGTGGATGATGAATATGACTTTAGCGTTGGGGGGAGATGGAGTAATCGCTTTTCCATTTCGAAATTGTTATAAAGAAGGGGAAGGACCAGAAAAATGGAAGGACGCACCAATTACGCTGGATGGTCAACCCACTTTTGAATACGATGTAGTCAAGCAATGCAATTCAGAAATACGCGCATTCGATAAAGCATTTTCACAATTCAGGAATGTAGGTGTAATTCTGTATAATCCTAAGAATTATTTTTCTGAAGCATTGACGGGTGATTATATAAAGACAGATTATTCTCCACTAAAGAGCATTTCAGGCGCAGGCAGCATTGTAATCGGCTGCATGGATAAGAACGGTCAGAAGGGTTTATATGTTGCCAATGCAAGCTTTAAGAATGGGGCTGATATAGCACTTAACATGAATAAAAAACATGTATACGAAATATGGGGAAAGTCAGGTATGGAATTGCATACTTCCGGTAATAATTTAACCGTGAAACTTGATAAAGGTGAAGCTAAGTTTATTGCATTTGCAAAATGAAAGTGCAGATATTATAAATATATATCTTTGTTAAAAAAAAGGAAAATATGAACAATAAGGGCAAATCAATTGTAGTGGTTGACAGCTCTAATACTGATAAGGTACAAAATATGAAAAATACGTGTGTAATCAAATGGACTATAGTGTTGCTTTTTATCGCTGTAAATTTTATCGGGCATGGACAAAGTCAGCAGTTGCGAAAATCAATTCGGCGTTCAGCATCATTCCCTATTATGACCTGGTATGGTCTTACGGCAGACCAACTCGACATTACTCATTTCAAAGAATTAGCTGATGCTGGATTTACTGTCAATTTTTCGGATTTGGGTACTTATGAACTAAACAAAAAAGCATTAGACCTGGCACAGCAGGTTGGTATAAAACTGATCGTTGGTGATAATCGGATACAACCTGGAAAACCTGTCGATGAAGCGGCGTTAAAGAAATTAGATCAGGTCGTACGGGATTATAAAGACTTTCCGGCACTTTTGGGATATTTTATAGTAGATGAGCCTAATGCTGCAACTTTTAGAAACATGGCAATAATTAAAAAACAAATTTCTTTGCATGATTCATTACACATAGTTTATGCGAATCTTTTACCTGACTACGCGAATGATAAACAATTAGGAACAAAGACTTATCAGGAATATGTTGACAAATATATACAAGTGTTTCAACCTCAGTTCCTATCGTACGATTATTACCCTTTTTTAAATACAGGTTTTAGAGACACATACTATCAGAATATGGAAGTCATTCGTGAAGCAGCGCTTAAGGCAGGAGTTCCATTCTGGGCGTTTACAATGAGTTGTCAGATTTATCCACCTTATCCGCAACCAAAGGAATCATGGATTAGATTGCAATTATATAGCGATCTTGCATATGGTGCAAAAGGTCTTCAGTATTTTACCTATGCTCTGCCGCATTCTAATGCCGAAGATTTTAGGACAGCCATATTAGATACTAAAGGGAAACGAACATATTTATATAACATAGCTAAACGAGTGAATGCAGAAATTCATTCCCTCGAAACCATTATCGAACAACTCAATTCAATTGAGGTATATCATACAGAACCATTACCCAAGGGAACCCAACCATTACCTGAAGATTTTTATATTAAAGATATTAAAGGCGGATCTATGGTTGTTGGATATTTTCAAGATAAATCTGAGCATCCGTATTTGCTGCTTGTCAATCGGAATTATGAAAAGAAAATCAACTTTACCCTCTCAGTTTCTGAAAAAGTAAAAGGTTTTATGGAAGTATCAAAATCTGAGAAAAAAGATCCAATAGTTTTTAAAGCAAAAAAGGGAAAAATAAAATTACGGTTTGATAAGGGAGACGGCAGATTATTCCGTGTATTTTAAAGGAAATTCTATAGAGAAAGATTAATATGTCACCTTATGCAGGAGTTCCATTTGGAATAATGGAATATTGGAATAATGCAAAAAAGTCCCTTAATTCCATTACTCCAAATGAAAATCCGGTGTAGAGATTATGGTTTTTGTCTGAAATATTTTAACAATGTGTAAATGAACTTAAAAATTTAGGAGGAAAATATATTTGAAAACGTTACATATTTCAAAAACGAGTATAATCCGACAGTATAAATGGGTAATTGTAATTTTATCTTTCCTTTGGGTTGTGTTTGGATGCAATAAGCAAGGAGCTACAAAAAGTAAGTCAACATCATTTGCTAAAGGATCAAAGGTATTAGTTGCAAAGGAAGTGAGAACATATTCAGATAACAGACCATCGGCGAAATATCGTTTGGAAGCAGTTGACCAAGGAGTGGTTTACAGACATGGAGATGGTCCTGATAGTTGTGATTATTTAGGAGCGCGTGATATATGGGTTTGGAAATACGGGGATACTTATTACATGCATTATGATGGAGCGGGACCAAAAGGCTGGCTTGCGTGTTTGGCAGTAAGTAAGGATTTGGTGAACTGGTCGGCAAAAGGTCCTGTTTTGCAATTTGGTAAACCAGGGAGTAATGATTGTGCTTCTGCTTCATATGGGACAGTTTATTTTGATGGTACTAAGTGGCATATGTTCTATTTGGGCACCCCACATACTACACCAGCACCGGACTATATCCCGGCATTTCCTTATTTGACGATGGAGGCGGAAGGTACATCGCCTACAGGTCCATGGATCAAACATTACAATATTACTCCGTTTAAACCTAAAGCCGGCACCTATTATTCAGCAACTACCAGCCCGGGTTATATAGTAAAGCACGATGGTCAATATCTTATGTTTTTTTCAGCCTCTACAAGCTTTCCAAAGATTTTACGTACATTAAGCATTGCCCGTACCGGCGATCTTGAAGGTCAATGGAAAATAGACGTGAAGCCGATTGTACCACCGGAAGAACAGGTGGAGAATTCTTCATTGTACTTTGAGAAAGCCAATAACACATATTTTCTTTTTACGAATCATGTCGGTATAAAGGATGGACTTGAATATACGGATGCTATTTGGGTTTATTGGAGTAAAGACATAAACAAATGGAATCCGGCAAACAAAGCAGTGGTATTAGATCCACAGAATTGTAAATGGTCAAAGCATATTATCGGATTGCCATCCGTGGTTCAGGTAAGTAATAGACTTGCAATATTTTACGATGGCAATGGTGCCTCTGAAATCCCTCCCGGTGTAAAGAGCCACATGAACCGTGACATTGGTTTAGCTTGGTTGAATCTGCCTTTAATCCCACCTGATAAGTGAGAAATTAATATATAAAATTTCAAGCTTTTTAGGGAGCAATCATTATGATATTATGGAGTTGGAAAAGTAATATGAATTTTTTATTAAAACTTGCTCTTATTTTATTAACGATTGGATTAATTGACAATGAAATATATTGCCAAAGTTTTGGCGGACATTCTCCTAAAAAGGAACCATACCCATATATCAATTCAAGTAACTTTTCCGGTAGTGTGGTACCGGAATCGCCCGATCCATTGGTGAGATATAGATGGAGTGATCCAAAATCAGCAGATGGATTAGAAATATATACCCTAAAACCTGTTAAAGTAACAACGGAAAATTCTTCCTCATTTTCCAATCTTAATTCTTTAACATCAGATAGTCCAAGCGTAACCGTGACAGGAACCGGCTCGATTATGTTTGACTTTGGAGTTGAGAGTGCTGCCTGGTTAGAATTCGACTCTCCGGACCTTGCTGACTCAGACTCAGTCGAGATGAGCATAAGCGAATACAATGAGCCGGCAGTTGTTAACGCAGGGGCACAAAACCCTGTAAAGACATTGGTACCGGTAAAATATGGCAACACTTACCGCCTGGAATTGAATAAAGAACTGTACGAAGGCGTGCGCTTTGGCTGGATTCATGTTAGAAAATTTTCAAAGCCCTGGCATATTACTGGTATTAGGTTAGTGTGCCAAATTAAACCTACTAATTACAATGGCAGCTTCTCCTGCAGTGATTCGTTATTAACGCGGATTTGGTACACCGGTGCTTACACTGTTAAACTGAATCTTGAAAAAGATTATTTTGGAGCTATCCTGATGGAACGAAGTGACCGATTTTCTTGGACAGGCGACGCTTATCCCTCTCAAGCTGCCTCTATGGTAGCATTCGGAAATTATAGTTTTGTAAAAAAGAATTTAGGAAATACTTCTAAGCAAGATAACGGAATAGCAAGCTACTCACTTTACTGGGTATTGAGCCTTATTGACTATTATAATTATACAGGTGATACCGCAACACTTGGGAATTATATAACCAATGCATGCGCAAAGCTTGACACAGCTTATAGTCATTATGGAACAAACCCTAATCTTGGGTTCTATGGAGGAGACGAACGATTGGGTTCCTATTTTGAAAATCCCAATTGTAAAGAAGCAGAAAATGCATATAAAATGCTTTCAATAAGAACATGGCGGGAATTTGCAATAGCTATGAAAGAATATGGGCGAACTGATCTTTATGAAAAGTATAAAAAATATGCAGACGGTAAGATTAATGAATTACGACAAAACAGAGACTGGTACAGTTCTTTTGGACTCCATGCGGAAGCCGATGCTGTGAATGCAGGTTTTACAACGACAAAAGAACAGAAAGTACTCTATGCCAAAGAGTTTTCCGACCGTGTCAATAGAATTTCTTATGCGCCATTTAATGAATATTTTATTATACAAGCTATGGCTAGGATGGGAAAGTTTGATGATGCTATTAGCACTATTAGAGATGATTGGGGCGGTCAGATAAAATATGGAGGCACAACTTTTTTTGAGGTATATATACCTTCATGGAACAAGGTACTTGGTAAAAATGATTCGCCGATCAATGGGCAAAATGGATATACAAGTCTTTGTCATCCATGGAGTGCGGGAGTTACAAAATGGCTTACTGAAGAAACGCTCGGAATTAAACCTACGAACCCAGGTTTTTCGACTTATAGCATATTGCCTCATCTAGGAAGAAGTTTAACTAAGGTTGCAGGTAAAGTTCTGACACCACACGGAGATATTAGTGCAAGTTTTAATGTAACTACAGGGTCTTGCAGCATAAATGCGCCAATGGGAACACTAGGAATAGTAGGTATTCCAAAAGTGAAAAAGGAAATCGAGAGTATTAATGTAAATGGAAGGCTTGTTTGGCAAGATCATAAATATAGTAAGATAAAAAATATTGCAAAGGCTTATGAAGACAACGAGTTTGTATATTTTTCCGGTGTACAACCGGGTAAATATAATTTTTCTGTTTCATATAGTGGAGCTACTCCGGTTTATAAAAAACTTCCATGGAGATATGCAGCGACCTTTGTAAAAGAAGATTCAGTAACCAGCGGAAATTGGGGTGGAATTTACGGCGCTGCCGGTTATATCCTATGCAATTACATTGATTCAACAAACGATCTTAGAAGATTACCGTCTTATGTAGGTTCTGTAAGTTACAATAAAAATATCAACTTTCAATGGGCTGAAGGAACTATGGACGAAAGGGCGCCAGCTTCAAGTGCTCAAAATTATTTTCCCCGGAATATCGGATGTATTCATACTAACAATTATATAGCGTGTGATCAAACGATGACTGTTGATATTAATATTAAAGGCAAGCATACCTATCAGATTGCTCTCTATTTTGTTGATTGGAACAAAAGAGGTAGAAGAACTGCTGTGGAAATGTTTGATTTACAAACCAAAAAGTTAATAGTTCCGGTAAAAATCGTGCAAGACTATTATGGTGGGAAATATCTTGTTTTTAAATATGATAAGTCCGTCCGATTTAGAATTGATCAAGTTCGTGGGTTGAATGCTTCCCTGAGCGGGATCTTCTTTGATTAAAAAATGATCGTTCTTCAATTCTTAGTAAACAATTGCTGAAATAGTAAAGTTTCTGCAAAATAGCTCCTTTGTCCTTTCAAAGGATCTGCTGCGGACTTGACTGAGAAATTTTTAATATATGTGAGATTTCTCCCCTCTATCGAAATGATAATAGAGAGAAATATTTATTTCGCAGTTAGTATATTTATATCATTAGGAGTTTTATAATATCATGAAAAATTTATTAAGATTATTTTTATGCGCTTTTCTTTTCTTCCTATTTCCAGCACTTGCAAAAGCCTCAGAAAATTCTGCACCAAAATTCATGTGGTATCGCGACATACCCAAAGAAGGTAAGGATTATTACGTTGTATTCCGTGGTCAATGGAATCTTACTTCTGAAAGTGATTGTGAAATTAAGATATTAGGCGCTTCATGGTTTGTAGGTTGGATCGACGGTAAATACTTTTGCGAGGGACCGGCGCGTTTCCCAGCAGATTATCCAGAATATCAAACATATAAAATTCATCTTTCCGCAGGTCACCATGTCCTGGCAATACAGGTTCATCAAATTGGTGTAGTAACACGGATTCTTGATAACCCGGAACCATTTTTTTATTGTGTCGTGAACAAACAGGGACAAGAAATCCCTGCAAGTTGGAAGTGTGAAAGATTGAAAGGATATGAATCGCAGGTAAGGCGAATTAACCCTGAACTTGGTTATATAGAATGGTGCGACACACGTCAATTACCTGTCGGTTGGAAGAAAGTTGATTTTGATGATTCAAGATGGAATGAACCCGTGATTGTCCCAAGAAAGCTTGGCAAATTGGCGCCGCTTTCTACAGCGAACACCCGTTCAATTGTGCACTTGTTAAAACCAATAGCTTCCGGAGAATTTGTTAATAAATTTGGTTATGATCAAGACGATCCTGCAGCGCGTTTTTTCCTTTGTAATCTATCTCCAAAAGAAACCCCATCACAAGGCATATGGCGACGTTACGATTTAGGTCGAGTACGCTTAATGCGTCCAAGATTTGTATTAGACTTACCTGCAGGAGCAATTGTTGAATTTGCCTATAGTGAAGAATTAAGAAACGGCAGAGTAAGTCCGTGGATAACACTTTCAGCAGGTGAATCATGTAATATGGATCACTATGTTGCTCGCGGCGGAGAGCAAGAATTTTTCCCGCTGACTCCGAAAGGTGGACGGTTTCTGGAAATTCATATATATGCCCCACCTGAAAAAATACATTTT
>JAKBMG010000064.1 GCA_021831685.1 Bacteroidota bacterium
TTAACTTTTTTGCTGGTGCAAATGAATGATTAAGGAAAAATGATACTCCCGGTAAAAGTGTACAGACCGTTTCGGATGCCCCAATATTTTTTATATCCGTTTGATTTATTACTTCGAGATGATCTATGCTAACTGCTTTGTGTTTCAAAGCCGTAGATATCCCTTGCATCGAATTAAATTGATCTGTGTGAAGTTTTACTTTTAAACCCAATTCTACAGCTTTATCAAAAATCAAATCAACTTCAGCGGCAGAAAATGCGGTCTTCTCGCAAAAGGCATCGCAAAATTCCGCAAGCTTATTCCCCGCAATGTAAGGAAGCATTTTGTTAATTATTAAATTTAAGTAGTCACCGTGGTTATCCTTAAATTCATTTGGATAAGTATGTGCTCCAAGAAATGTGGAGATTATTTCAATTGGATAGATTTCATTTAACCTTTTAATTACCTTTAATAATTTAATCTCATTTTCAAAGTCTAATCCGTAACCGCTTTTAATTTCCAACGTAGTAATGCCCTGTGAAATAAAATATTCGATTCTAGGCCTAACAGTTTTTATTATTTCGTCAAAACTTGCCTCGCGAACCGCGATTACAGTTTTATTTATTCCACCACCGTTTGCAGCAACTTCTTCATAGGTTTTCCCGCTAATTCTATCGCGAAATTCATCGGCCCTTGAGCCACAAAATACTGTGTGAGTGTGGCACTCGACTAATCCCGGTAATATTATTTTGTTTTTTAATGAAATGTTTTGATATGAAGAAAATTTTGAAAGTGATTGTGTGGGGATAAAATCTTTTATTGTGGAATTCTCGACTAAGATTGAATGATCCGGGAGAAGATTAATCTGGTCTAACGATTTCCCGCGTTTGACATTTTCTCCACCTGTATCGACAGTAATAATCACAGATGGATTAGAAAAAATTTTAATCATGTCTAAAAATCTTACTGATAAATATTTATCTTAGAACTTATCACCCTGGAATCACCATATCCCATCTGCTTTAATTGAAAGCTAAGATTTTTAGCATCTCCCATAACTCTAAAATCTCCGACTTCAACCTTGTAGAATGGAGGGTCAAAGACAATATATACATCCTGGCGATTTGTTTTTATCGCAACATCGGACTTTGTTGAGTCAGCTTCATCTAAATTATCGCTTGTGTAAACTAATATCCTGTATCCTTGAGTAGTTTTGATTACAACTTTTGTTGATGAAGTGTCAGGTGCATTTTTATAATTATACCATACAACATTTTTCTCCGGCGAAGAAATATTTTTTGTATCTGGGAAATTTAATTTCGTTCTATAATTTGTCAGATCAAAATTTTCCTGTTCTTTAATTTTTTTTGTCTCCTTTATTGAATTTTCTTTTGAAGAGGGCTTTTGTTCATATCTTGTTGCAACCGAAGTGCCGCAAGAAGCTATTAAAAGGCTCACTATTAAAAAGCAAAATAGAAAAATAAATTTCCGGTTCATTAAATCCCATCGATAAAAAATGATATTAATTCTATTCAAATATAAAACAAAGTGAATAATACTGAAAGCATAAAAATATTATTAAGAAAATTGTCTCGCACTATTGACGTTCTAAAAGGTTGTGGCGTAAGTAATTATTTCGTAAATTTGCCGCAATAAAAACAAACCTTTTAGCAAATGTCAGTAAAAAAACTTAAAATTTTGTTTGTTACTTCCGAAGTTGTTCCATTTATGAAAACCGGAGGTCTAGCTGATGTTTCGGCTGCTTTGCCTCAAATGTTGGCAGAAATGGGGCACGAAGTAAGAATCGTAGTCCCCAAATACGGTGCAGTTGATACAAGAAAATTTAAAATTCATGAGGTTGTAAGGCTTAAAGATTTAACAATGAAAATTGGGGATAAGGATGTTGTTTTTTCTTTAAAATCTTGCTTTTTACCAGGGCAGAAAATTAGAGTGCAAATTTATTTCCTTGATAACCAGGATTATTTCGGAAGTAGAAACAGCCTTTATGTTAACCCTGTTACAGGTCTGGATTATCCAGATAATGATGAAAGATTTATCCTTCTTACTCATGCTGTTTTTGAATTAATCTCAAAATTAGGATGGATACCTGATATTATCCATGGTAATGATTGGCAGTGCGGCTTAATACCGGCATACTTAAAAACTATTTATAAAGACAACGAAGCTTTTTCAAAGTTCAAAACATTATTTACGATACATAATCTTGCTTACCAGGGAGAATTTCCCAAATCATCTTTTGTTAAAACCGGTTTACCCGAGGAATTAAATTCCGAAAAGGGTATTCAAATTTACGATAAAGTTAATTTTATGAAATCCGGATTGCTTTATGCCGACGTAATCAATACGGTTAGTGAAACTTATTCTAATGAAATTAGATCGGATGATGAATTAGGAGCAGGCTTAAGACAAGTCCTAGCAAAAAGGAAAAATGATCTTTACGGAATTATAAACGGTATTGATGAAAAAGTCTGGAACCCTGAAAAAGACAAACTCTTACCGAAGAAATATTCTCTAAAAAATTTTGAAGGTAAGGTTGAAAATAAAAAAGAACTTGCAGAAAAATTTGGATTTAATTTTGACGAAAACATACCGATTATCGGAGTAATTTCACGTCTCTATGAAGCAAAGGGTTATGATTTAATTAGTGAGGCATTTCCGGAATTAATGAAATTAAATATTCAAATGATTATTCTGGGAACCGGCGATAAGAAATATCATAATTTCTTTGATAAAATGAGCAAAAAATATCCAAGTAAGTTTGCATGTTACCTTGGTTTTAACGACGATCTTGCACATTTAATAGAAGGCGGTTCAGATATCTTTCTAATGCCTTCTCGCTACGAACCTTGCGGACTAAATCAAATGTACAGCCTTGTTTATGGAACCGTCCCGGTTGTTAGAGAAACCGGCGGTCTTGCCGATACAGTCGAGCGTTTTAATGAAAAAACCGGAGAAGGTAATGGCTTTGTCTTCAAACAATATGAAGCTTCTGCACTTATAAAGGAACTCAAAAGAGCTTTAAAGTTTTATGAAGATAAAAAAATATGGATGAAGATAATCCGTAACGGCATGAAATGCGATTTTAGTTGGAATGCATCTGCAAAAAAATATATAGAACTTTATAGAAAAATTTTGAATAACGATTAATGCCAAATGCTGCCATATTCTTTGATAGAGACGGTACGCTTAATGAAGATCCCGGCTATTTAGGAGATCCAAATAAAGTTAAATTATTTCCGGGTACAGGAGAATCTCTTTCTTTATTAAAGAAAAAATTTGATTTTTTGTTTATCGTTATTTCAAATCAATCCGGAATTGCAAGAGGAATTCTTACCAAAGAAATGGTTGATGCGGTAAATTCAAAAATAAATGAACTGCTTTCCGTTTACGACACAGCAATTGATGCATTTTATTATTGCCCTTCGCATCCTGATTATAGTAGTGAAAATGATTGCTCTTGTCGAAAACCTTCGCCGGAGCTTGTCTTCAAAGCTGCAAATGATTTTAATATAGACCTTAGCAAATCATATTTTGTCGGAGATACAGTTAGCGATATTCAGTGCGGATTAAATGCCGGCTTAAAAACAATCTTAGTAAAAACCGGTTTCGGTACGGAAAGTTTTTCTATCTTGAAAAAGCAAAATATATTTCCGACTTTTGTTGCCGATAATATTAAAGATATATCTACTTTTATTCAAAAAGATTTTAGCGGAGATAAATAATTGTCCAAAAATAAATTCCTTCTCATCATAACCGGGGTAATTTCTTTAGCTTTTTATTCTTGCAGTAATAACCCAACTCCTATCGGAGCTCAATTAGTAGGCAGTGATTTAGTTAATGTGCAAACGATAGATTCTTATGCGGATTCTTTACGTCAAACTTCATCCTATTTCAAAAGCTCGGTTAATTTATCGTCATCTTCATATCTTTTCCTTGGCAAAAAAAATAATGCTCAAGCCTCTGCATTGATTAAGTTTTATGTTTCCCTCCCCGATTCAATAAATCAAGACTTAATTGCAAATAATGCACATGTAATCGCTTCGATTATTTCTTTACCTACTGGTTACACTTATGGAGATAGCAATGCGAGTCTTGATTTTAATGTTTATAAAATTACTAATGCGTGGACTTCAACAAGTTATACCGCTGATAATATTTCCTCCTTAATATTCGATCCTACAGATGTTAGTTCAAATAGATTGGTGACAGATTCATTGACTACTTTTAATATTAGCAATTCCCTCTCAACTTCTTGGCTTATTGCAGCAGCAGATTCTGTTGATTCGACTATATATGGTATTTATCTTGTTCCCACTTCCGGCTCCCAAAAAATTCTTGGTTACACTACATCTTCATCTACAACAACAACCAGTATTAGCTTGCAATTAGTAATTCAAAAACCAGGTTCTTATACGGACACAACCACTTTTTACCCGCTGCAAGATGTTAGCGTAATTACTGGAAGCCTGCCTCCTGTTAATCATGAAGATATTGTTGTCCAAGCAGGGGTCGAGATAAATTCCAAACTTTGGTTTGATATCTCCAAGATCCCGGCAAATGCAGTTATCAATTATGCCGACTTAACTTTAACAGCTGATTCATCAGCTCAACTTTTTGGAAGTACTTTTTATAATTCTCTTTTAGCTTCAAATCTGGCAGACAGCGCATCTGCTTTGCCTGATTCTTCTTCAACAAGTATGTACAATATAATGCTCTCTCTAAGCGGAAACCAATATGTCGGAAATGTTACCCCAATTGTGCAAAAATGGTTGTCGTCAAAAAACAACCAAGGATTATTATTGGAGGCTGATGGAAATTTACTTGGGTTGGAATTATTTGCTCTGAAAGGAAGTAGCGCATCCAATTTGCAGTTACGCCCGCGTCTAAGAATAACTTATACAACAAGAAAGTAGTTATGATTAAAAATTTGAAAAAGATAATTTTATTGCTTCTACTCTTATCAGTTTATGTTTTCCCTCAAAGTAGCTCAAGCTACTCACGAATAGGAATTGGCGATTTAGTGTTTTCTTACTCTGCAAGAAGTATGGGAATGGGGCAGCTCGGAACATCTTTGGCAGTGCCTGACTTTACCGGTATTATTAACCCTGCCGCATGGTTTAAGCTAGACAGAACCCGTTTTGAAATTGCAGTTGACGACAATAATCTCTTCTTAAGCAATAATACTCAAAGCGGAAGGCTCTCCAGCGCAATTTTTAACGGATTTACTTTAGCTTTCCCCGTCAGCGAGAAATATGGTGTTGGTGTTGCGATGGGAATTGTTCCATATTCTAGAGTAAGTTATGATGTATTGCAAAGTTATCCTTCTCCTATTACAAACGTTTCTGATTATCAGCTTAATTATATCGGCAGCGGTGGCTTATCAAGAAC
This sequence comes from Bacteroidota bacterium, assembly GCA_021831685.1. Taxonomy (GTDB): domain Bacteria; phylum Bacteroidota; class Ignavibacteria; order Ignavibacteriales; family Ignavibacteriaceae; genus FEN-1297. Next base: position 5,389 of record JAKBMG010000064.1, read on the forward strand.
TTTTATCGGATCTTCTTTTGAACTACCTTTTGGATTAGTTTTAGGTGCATCATTCGATTATTATTTTGGAGAGATTGATTACTCTTCACAGGTAAACTTTACAAATACTTCAAATACTTCTACCAATTATTTGAAAAGTTACAGACCAAACGGAACAGGTACAACCGTAGGTCTAATTACCCCGGATTTATCACCTGTATTAAAATCAAATACAATTTCTGACTTAAGATTAGGCTTAGCTGTAAATTATATCTCCAAACTAAATGTTGATACTATCGGAACCTCAAATTCTACATTAGGCGTTGATACAATTGGGTTCGGTTCAGCGACAATGAGTATCCCTTTAAGAATATCAGCAGGGTTAAGTATGTCGTTAAGTAAAAAGTATTTAGTTAGTCTGGATTTTCTTACTCAGCCTTGGCAAAATTATACTTATAACAATGTTAAATCACCCGAATTAAGAAATGCTTATAAAGTCAGCGCCGGATTTGAATATAGACCTTTGCTTAATCTTGGTTCCTCATTCTGGCAAGCAATTATTTGGCGCGCGGGTTTAAGCTATGAACAGACACAATATTTTGTTAATGGTACTGGAATAAATCAACTTTCTATTTCAGGAGGATTTTCGTTTCCGTTGAGTTATCAAAATACGCTCGATGTCGGTGTTCAATATTCTAATAGAGGAACGACCAATTTCAATTTAATAAAGGAAAATTCTGTAAGAGTTGATTTCGGTTTAAGCATTGGCGAGCTTTGGTTTGTTCAATCTGCGAGATAATTTTTAATAAATCTTAAAAAGCGTAAAAATTTTATGTATGATTATTTAAAAAACGACAAAGAAATCTTTGATGTTTTGAAGTTAGAAACAAAACGTCAACAAGAAAATTTAGAGCTAATAGCTTCAGAAAATTTTGTCAGCCCTTCGGTTTTAGAAGCAGCAGGTACAGTGCTAACAAACAAATATGCTGAAGGCTATCCTGGCAAAAGATATTATGGGGGATGCGAATTTGTCGATATGGCTGAAAATATAGCTCGCGAAAGATTAAAAAAACTTTTTAATGCGGAGTATGCAAACGTACAGCCGCATAGCGGTTCGCAGGCAAATATGGCTGTCTTAATGACGCTCTTAAAACCAGGCGATAAATTCTTAGGATTAAGTTTAGCCCATGGCGGGCACTTAACACACGGTTCTCCTGTAAATTTTTCGGGGCAGCTTTATCAGGCAATCGGATATTTGTTGAATAAGGATTCGCATCTTCTGGATTACAATCAGATTGAAGACCTTGCTAAAAAAGAAAAACCAAAACTTATTATTACCGGTGCAAGCGCATATTCGCGTGAATGGGATTATTCTAAGTTTCGTCAAATAGCCGATTCTGTAGGTGCTTTATTAATGTGCGATATGGCTCATCCTGCAGGTTTGATTGCTAAGGGGTTTCTTAACAGTCCGCTTCCTTATTGCGATGTCGTTACTTCTACTACTCATAAAACGCTAAGAGGACCTAGGGGCGGAATTATTTTGATTGGTAAGGATAAAGAAAATCCTCTCGGAATTAAAACTCCCAAAGGGGATAGGCTAAAACTGATGTCTGAAATTTTTGATAGTATGGTGATGCCGGGTATACAAGGCGGACCTCTTATGCATATTATTATGGCAAAGGCAGTTGCATTTGAAGAAGCGCTTCAGGATTCATTTAAGGATTATGCAGGACAGATTATTAAAAATGCAAAAACTTTGGCCTCAAAGTTAAAAGGATATGGCTTTGAAATTATTTCCGGCGGAACAGATAATCATCTGATGCTAATCAACGTTAACAATAAAAATATTACCGGCAAAGAAGCAGAAAATTCTCTGGGCGCAGCAGGAATTACAGTTAATAAAAATATGATACCTTTTGACATACGCAGCCCATTTGTGACAAGCGGAATAAGAGTTGGAACCCCTGCTGTTACAACAAGAGGCATGAAGGAAAAAGAGATGGAAATAATTGCTGAGTTTATAAACAAAGCAATTAGTAATTCCGGGAATGAAAAAGTTTTGTCTGAAATTAAAGAAGATGTGAAGAATCTTTGCTTAGCATTCCCATTATACACTGAATTGAATTAAGCAACTAATACAAATTGGCAACAGAAGAGTTAACAACTTATAGTTCTTCAACTAAAAAAGAAGAAAAAGAAATGACATTCCTTGAACACATCGAGGAATTAAGGTGGAGAATTATTTATTCCTTAATCGGTGTTGGCATCGGGGCTTTAATCTGTTGGATATTTGTCGATTATTTAGTGGATGATGTTTTGCTTTTACCAGCTAGTAGAGTTGGTTTGCACCTCCAGAATTTGAAACCTTTCGGCCAACTAATGCTTTACTTTGAAGTCGCGATGGTTGGAGGATTAATATTAAGTCTACCAAATGTTTTTTATCAGTTATGGAAATTTATCTCGCCTGCTTTACGAAAGAATGAACGAAGATATATTTCGGCGATAGTCGCGTTCTCTACACTTTGTTTCTTACTTGGAATTGTCTTTGCATATTTTATTATGCTGCCTTATTCATTGAAATTTGTGTCGCAATTTGGTTCAAAAAACATAACCAATGATTTTGCGATTGATGAGTATATGACAATAATTCTAAGTATTATGCTCGGCGCTGGTCTTGTCTTTGAACTTCCAATGATTTCCTTCTTCTTAACAAAACTTGGTATCTTGACTCCTCAATTTATGCGTAAATACCGCAGGCATGCAATCGTAATTATTTTTATTGCAGCTGCTTTTCTTTCTCCCGGGACAGACCCGGTTTCTCAAATAATCCTTGCGGTTCCGTTGATTGTGTTGTATGAAATAAGCATTATAATTTCAAAATATTCCAGAAAAAAATCTTGATTATAAAAGGACTATCAGAAATTAGCCAGCCAATAAAATCAGAGCTTGAATCTTTCGACGAACTATTTAAAGAGTCGATTCGTTCAAAAGTTGCTCTGGTTGATTTAATAGCGCGCTATATTATCCGCCAAAAGGGGAAGAAGATAAGACCGCTCCTTGTCTTGTTATCTGCAAAAGTTGTTGGTAATATTAATGAACGTACGTACCGCGGTGCTGTGTTAGTTGAGCTTCTTCACACTGCAACTTTAGTACATGACGATGTTGTAGATAATGCCGATAAAAGACGTGGCTTCTGGTCAATCAATGCAATCTTTAAAAATAAAATTGCTGTTCTGATGGGCGATTATCTTTTATCCCGAGGTCTTATGATTGCGATTGAAGGGAAGGACTATGATTTTTTAGAGGTAATGACGAGAACTGTAAAAAGAATGTCCGAAGGTGAACTGCTGCAAATTCGTAAGACCAGGAAACTTGATATCGATGAAGAAACTTATTTCAAAATAATTTCTGACAAAACTGCATCTCTTCTTGAAACTTGCTGTCAGATAGGAGCACTCAGCGGCTCAGATAACGGTAGTTATCACGAAGCAATGAAAATATTCGGTGAGTCAATCGGAATAGCTTTTCAAATTCGAGATGATATTTTAGATTACGAAGGAAATTTTAGTATCACAGGTAAACCGGTAGGCGGCGACATAAAAGAAAAAAAAATAACACTTCCATTAATTTATTCGCTTAGCAAGGTTTCAAAAAATGAAGCTTCCTCTATCAGAAAAAAAATAAAAAATGGGAATAAGAACGAAAGCGTTAAAGAAATTATTGAATTCGTTAGGCAAAATAATGGAATAAATTATGCCACCGAAATTGCCCAAAAATATTCTCTTAAAGCTAAGGAAGCATTAAAAATTCTTCCCGATTCGCAAAGTAAAATTGCTCTTGAAGCTTTAGTTGACTTTGTTATCGAACGGAAAAATTAAAACCCATCTTTTGTGGGTGAATATTTTTTATTCTTTTCGTATCTCTTCTTTATAATCAAAACCTTTTATCGGTTCTCTTAAAGTTAAAACAGGGCAGGGAGCTTTTCGCACAACTTTTTCGGCGGTGCTTCCGAAAAGAATATGTTCCATTCCGGTATGACCGTGAGTGGAAATTATTATTAAATCAATTTTTTCTTCTGAAGCGGTTTCAATGATTTCGATAAATGGCTTGCCGGTTTTAACAATAGTGTTTACTTTGATTTCATGTGGGATTTCTTTTTTTGCAAGCTTTTCAAGCTCTTCAACCGCTCGTTTATCCATTTCCAAGTCTACAGATGGAATTGCGATTTGTCCCATGCTGAAATCAGGCGGGTAAATTACCGGCTCAACTACATAAATTAAATAAAGCTCGGCTCCGAATATTTTTACAAAGTCTACGGCATACCTGAGTGAGTTTTTAGAGTAATCGGAAAAATCAATTGGTACCAAAACTTTTTCTATCTTAAGTTCCATTTTTATTCTCCTATATTATTTTTTTGTTGCTCTTTTATTGAAAGAAAATCATCATCCATCTTTCTTAAGCGGTAAGTTATAATTTGTAGAACGCCTTTCAAAATTTTAACCCCCTTTTGAGGGTATTTTTCAATAAACTCATCCAGGTCGGGTTTAAATATAACCGCGATTTTTGTATCTGTCTTTGCAATTGCTGAAGCAGATCTTTTTTCACCGTCGATCAATGCAAGTTCACCAAAAAAATCTCCCTTAAATAATGTCGCAAGAAGTAGCCCTTCGTTTTCGGATGTAAATTTTTTAATTGTAACTTCGCCGTTCCGGATAATGTACAATCCTAAACCCGGATCGCCTTGAGAAAAAATATATTCCCCGGCAATATAACTTCTGTTGTTGATCAACTTGGAAACCAGCGATAAGTCTTTTTTACTCAATTCCTTAAACATAGGAATGGCTTGAAGGCTTTTTTCAAGGTCAGATTTTTCCGTAGGTGTATTAAAAATATTAGACCAGACACTGCTATGAACTACATTTCCATTTTTATTTTCCATAATATCCTCTATTGAAAAATCCCGGATTCGGCAACGCGCCACATTTTTTGGCATGGGAATCTGTTTTCGTAAAGCGCACGTCCGATTATTACCGAATCAACTCCGAGTGATAATAAACTTTGAACATCCATAAGTTCATCTTTGTTTCTAATTCCGCCGGAGTGAGTAACTTTTTTCCTGGTGATTTGTGCAACATCTTTGGTATAAGTTAAATTTGGACCGCCAAGAACGCCGTTACGCAATACATCTGTTACAATAAATCTTTCAATTCCGATGGCTGACATTTTTTTAGAAAAATCTTTATAATGAATTCCGGTTTTTACTTGCCTGCCTTTGATTACAATTTCGTCATCTATAATATCAAGTGCAATAGAAATTTTTGCCGGCCCATATTTCTCAAATGCTGAAATAAAATCGACAGGAGATTCTATAGCCATGGTGCTTAAAACAAGGCGGCTGATTCCTAAATCCATAATCATTTTTACATCTTCTAATGACCTTATCCCGCCCGCAAATTCAACAGGGATAATCACCGAAGAACAAATTTTTTCAATTATAGAAAAATTATTTCTGCTATGGTCGGCGGCTGCGTCAAAATCTACTACGTGAATTAATTTTGCATTTTCAGCGCGCCAAATTTTTGCCATCTCTACCGGATCGTTTCCGTATTCTTGACAGTTTAGTTCCGGTATTCCTTTTACAACCCGGACTGTTTTGCCGTTCTTTATATCGATAGATGGAATTACTAATAAATATGCCATTATACTTTCCGCTTACCGTTATTTTTAATTGTATTTCTGCTAATGATTAATTTTTGTATTTCGTTAGTACCTTCAAAAATCTTAAGGATTCTTGCATCGCGGTAAATCCTTTCAAGAGAAAGTTCTCTCGAAAATCCCATTCCGCCGTGGATTTGTATTCCCTTATCAGCTATTTCAAGCATTGCTTCTGAACAGAAAAGCTTTACGATTGCCGATTCGTTGGAAATATTTTTATTCAAATCGTAATTATGAGCTGTCCGGTATAGGATGCTTTCCATTGCATATATTTTTGTTTCCATTTCTGCAAGCATAAATTGAATTGCTTGAAATTTTGAAATCGATTCTCCGAATTGTTTGCGTTGTTTTGAGAATTTTACTGAAAGCTCTAATACTTCCTTTGAACCTCCGAGGCAGCCTGCACCTAGCCCCAATCTTCCTGCATCTAATGTAGCCATTGCAATTAAAAAACCTTTGCCGTCGATTCCTATAATATTTTCTTCCGGCACTTCGACATTTTCAAAATTAATTGAATTTGTGACACTTCCTTTTATGCCAAGTTTTTTTTCATTTGGACCGACAAAAACACCGGGAAAATCTGCTTCAACTACAAAGCCCGTAATTCCATTCTTCGTTCTTGCGAAAACTGAAAATATATCTGCAATTCCAGCGTTTGTAATCCACATTTTTGAACCGTTTATTATCCATTTATTGCCATGTCTCTTAGCGACTGTTTTCAAATTGAATGAATCCGAACCCGCTTCGGGCTCGGTTAAAGCAAATGCGGCTATTTTTTCCCCGGAGGCTAAAAGAGGCAAATACCTTTTTTTTAATTCTTCAGAACCGCCGATATAAATGGCATTCGCTCCGATTGATTGGTGCGCGCCTATCAAAGTAGCTGTTGAACCGCATGCCCTGGTTACTTCTTCTTGAGCAATACAGTATCCGACTTCTCCAAAGCCTCCTCCACCATACTCTTCGGGAAAGGATGTACCTAAAAGCCCAACTTCGCCAAGTTTTATAATCAACTCCCGCGGAATGGATTCGTTTTCATCAATCTGCTTGGCTAGTGGTCTTATTTCGGAGTCTGCAAATTCTTTTACAAATCCGCGTAGCATTTTTTGATCTTCTGTGAATGTAAAATCTATCAAGGAATTTCTCTCTTTCTGTAAGTGAAAAAATAATCAAACTGTTTATAAAAACAAAGAAAATCAAAAATGGAAGATGCAATCTTATCTTAATTTGTACAAAAGTTTTTTAATTGTGCTCAAAAGGGCACAAATTTTAAAAATTCAAAAATTTATCATATTCTTGACTTTTCTTTAAGTAATAAGCATATTTGAAAGTGAGACCGATTAGTTTTACGTCTAAACTAACAAATTTCATAAGATTGCTTCTATTCTGAAGTTGCTTAAACGGTGTTAAGAATCCATTTTAAACAATAAAATTCTTTATTTCTAAATAATAATAAATCTTAAAATCTCTGACGAGGAATTTACATGGCCTACAAAGAAAACATAGCAAAAAATAAGTTTTTAAATTTGATTTCAATTCTTAGCGCTTCTCAAGCTTTTTGGATTTTATCATTTACATTTTTAACTGCAATTGCTTCACAAATTACTATTCCCATTAAACCTGTTCCCTTTACACTTCAAACTATGGTGGTAGTTTTATCAGGTGCTTTCCTAGGAGCTAAAAAAGGATTTTACAGTCAAGTTATTTATTTATTAGCCGGTTGTTTAGGTCTCCCAGTGTTTGCTCAAGTTCCTGATGCGACAATTGGGTTTGCTCGTTTGTTCGGTCCTACCGGAGGGTATTTACTGGCTTTCCCTGCGGCAGCTTTTATAACTGGTTATCTAACCAAAATAAATAAGTCCTATTTCTGGGTCCTTATTTCTATGTTTATTGGAAATTTGGTGATTTTATTAACCGGTTCGATTTACCTCGGTACCTTTTATTTGAAAAATATTTCGCTAGCATTTGAAGTTGGCGTTATTCCGTTTTTAATCTGGGAAATGGTTAAAGTCTTTATCGGTGTAAATATTTATTTCGGAATCTCAAGAAAAAATCCGGGTACATCTAAGTAATTTTGAGTTCATTAAACTTTTACTGAAGGAAGATCTCTCCCGATGGATTTAAAAAACATTATTTTCATTTTAGTTTTTATATCGGCAATAAGTTTTTTCATTTATAACTCAAATAAAATTATTAAAAACTTAACAGCCGGTAAGAAAAAAGATTACCGTTTTGATAATATTGGAAAAAGATTAAAGAACGTTTGGGTAATCGCTTTTCTTCAAAAAAAACTACTTAGGGATTTTAAAGCCGGAATTCTTCATGTCTTTATTTTTTGGGGATTTGTACTTTTCCTTTTTGCTGTCGTTGAAGCATTTATCCAAGGCTTTTATTCGCCTTTTTCATTTCAATTTTTAGGACCGGTTTATTCATTAATAACTATTATTGAAGATGTTATGGGCTTGCTGGTCATTCTTTCAGTATTATATGCCCTATATCGCCGCTATGTTATTCATATTCCTCGTCTTGAAGTTGGTAAGGCTGAAAAGATTGATGCCACGATAATTCTATTGTTAATAATGTTTGTAGTAATAGGGATGTTTGGTGAAAATATTTCTTTGATTGCAAGCCATAATTTTGTTTTAAAGAATTATGAAGTAAGACCGATCTCCGCTATTCTCAGTCCGCTATTTTATTCAAATCATCCCACAAATGCAGTAACATTTTTTGAAATATTTTGGTGGATGCACGTATTAGTCGTATTAACATTCCTAAATTACTTACCGTTTTCAAAGCATCTTCATGTCTTGACTTCTATTCCGAATACTTTCTTTGCAAACCTTGAGCCCTTGAGAAATACAATTAAACCTCTCAATCTTGAAGATGAAAGCGTTGAAGTGTTTGGCGCTGCAGATATTGAACAGTTTTCTTGGAAACAAATTCTTGACGGATATTCTTGCACTCAATGCGGAAGGTGCTTTTCAGTATGCCCCGCAGCTACCGTTGGAAAATCTTTGTCACCAAGAAAAATAATCGTAGATATAAGGCATAGAGTTGAAGAAAAAGCCCCGCTTCTCTTAGAAAATAAAACTGACGAAGAAATTTTCGGTAAAACTTTAGTCCATGATTATATTGCGGATAAAGAACTTTGGGAATGCACAACTTGTATGGCTTGCGTTCAAGAATGTCCGGTAATGATAGAGCATGTTGATTCTATCGTAGATATGCGACGCGATTTAGTGCTGACGGAATCTCAATTCCCTTCTAACTTAAATAATGTCTTCAAAAGCCTTGAAACTAACTATACTCCCTGGGCTTTTAACCAATCCGACCGCGCTGCTTGGGCAGAAGGTATGAACATCAAAACAATGGCTGAAGATCACAACGGTGATATTCTTTTCTGGGTCGGATGTGCTGGTTCTTTTGATGAACGCTATAAAAAAGTTACTAAAGCATTTGCTTCCCTGATGCAGAAAGCAAATATCAATTTTAGGATTTTAGGTACTGAAGAAAAATGCAACGGCGATACAGCTCGCAGGCTTGGTAATGAATACCTTGCCCAGATGTTGATGAAAGAAAATATAGAAACGCTAAACAATTACGGCGTAAAAAAAATTGTTACTGCCTGTCCGCATTGCTTTCATTCGATTAAAAATGAGTATAAACAATTCGGCGGAAATTTTGAAGTGCTCCATCATACGCAGTTTTTAAATGAATTATTGAGTGAAGATAAAATTAAACTTAAAGATGATGCATCAGTAAAGAAAGTTACTTATCACGATTCATGTTATCTTGGAAGATATAACGGAGTTTATGATTCGCCCCGTCTTTCATTAGGAAAAATAAACGGATTGGAAATTGTTGAAATGAATCGAAATAAGAGTAAAGGATTTTGCTGTGGCGGCGGCGGCGGAAGAATGTTCTTAGAAGACGAAGAGGGGGGTAGAATCAATATTGAAAGAACACGCGAAGCCCTTGAAACAGAAGTATCCACAATTGCTTCTGCCTGCCCATTCTGTATGACTATGATGACCGATGGAGTTAAACATTTTGAAAAAATTGACGAAGTGCATGTAAAAGATATTGCGGAAATTATATTTGAGAATTCTAACTAATCATTTCTATAAACTAAATTTAGGAGGTATCCTATGAGTAAATTTGAAGACTTAGTTCAAGCAGTAAAAACCCTGGAAGCAGATTTTGAAAAATTCTACGAGAAGGGACAAGCTGCTGCAGGTACGCGTCTACGCAAAGGTCTTAGCGATTTGAGAAAACACGCCCAGGAAGTTCGTAAAGATGTCCAGGAAGTTAAATCTCAAAGAAAAGCTAGCAAATCATAATCCTGTTTATAAAGAAGGCTGAATTAAATTTAATTCAGCCTTATTTTTTATGAATAAAAAATTTCCGGTTTTATTTCTTCTCATTATTTTATCTTTCTTTAGTCTTTTTGTTAATTCTGCAAGTAGTAAATCAACTAACTCAAAAAAAATATATACGGATTCTTTAGTTACGATTTCGATTTCTGCCGTTGGCGATTTGATGTGCCATACTATTGAATCAAACTATGCAAAAGTATCCGCCGACAGTTTTAATTTTAATCCATTTTTTGATTCTGTAAAGAAATTTATTAAAGAACCGGATTTTGCCTTTGGTAATTTGGAAACCGTTACAGCGGGAAGATCCGAAGGTTATTCCGGTTATCCGATGTTTAATTCTCCTGATGAATTTATTTCGGCAATTAAATATGCAGGTTTTAAATTAATTTCTACTGCTAATAATCACGCTTTTGATCGAGGTGCAGAAGGTGTCTTGCGGACTATCCAGGAGCTGAACAAAAATCGTTTATGTTATAACGGGACTTTTGTATCGCAAAAAGACAGAGACTCAATTCGCATCTTTAATATTAAAGGAATTAAGGTGGCTTTTCTTGCGTACACATACGGAATAAATGGGAATAAAATTCCTTCCGGAAAATCTTATCTTATAAATCTTATCGATACAAATTTGATTCGTCAAGATATTGCTAAAGCGCGGTTGGATAGTGCCGATGTCGTCCTTCTTCATTTCCATTTTGGAGTAGAATATAAAAGGATCCCGGTAGCATATCAAGAAAAAATTGTTGCTGCCTCAATTAGAGCAGGTGCGGATATCATAATCGGTGGACATCCGCATGTTATTGAACCCGTAAATTATTTTAAAACTACTGAACCAAATATGGATACCGGTTTCGTCGCATATTCACTTGGTAATTTTATTTCAAATCAGAGATGGAGATATTCTGATGCAGGAGTAATTTTGACTTTAAATATTACAAAGAATTTTTCCAATAATTCTATGCGAATTTCGAATGTCGAATATTTACCTATGTGGGTATTCAAAGGCAAAACCTCTCAAGGAAATCAATATATCATTTTACCTTCACAAGAAGCCTTTGGAAATAATATCCCCAAATATTTAACAGGTTCAGACTTAATGAAAATGCGCCAAGCTTTTCAGGATACAAAAAATATTTTGTCTCTGTTTACAAAAAAAATATCGCTTGAAAAAATTCCCGGATATTAAAGCAATTTATCATTTCAAAATAAAATCTTATATTTAATCTAATTTACCAAAAGATTTCTATGGAATACAATAAGTCTATTGAAAATAAAGAAAAAAACCGGGTAACATATTGGTCGGTAATTGCTGCCATTTTTTTGACTTCATCTAAATTAATTATTGGACTGACCACCAACAGTCTAGGAATATTATCCGAAGCTGCTCACTCAGGCTTGGATTTAATTGCTGCACTTATGACTTACTATGCGGTAAGATTCTCTAGTAAACCTGCCGATGAAGACCATAATTTCGGTCATGGCAAAATTGAAAATTTTTCTGCGCTGTTTGAAACACTACTTCTATTGATTACTTGCGGCTGGATTATAGGTGAAGTAATAAAGAGATTGCTTGGAGAAAACATCCATATCACAGTTAATATTTGGAGCTATATAGTTATAGTCTCATCAATTATTATAGATATATCTCGATCAAGGGCGCTTAAGAAAGTTGCCATAAAATATAATAGCCAGGCAATAGAAGCGGATGCACTTCACTTTTCAACGGATGTTTATAGCTCCCTAGTTGTTTTTATCGGGCTAATCGGTGTTTATTTCAGCTTCACATATGCAGACTCGATTGCGGCATTTTTTGTTGCGATGATTGTGATTTTTATTAGCTTTAATCTGGGCAAGAGAGCTATTGATGTCCTTTTAGATAAGGCTCCAAAAGGTATTAAGGAAAAAGTTGAAGAAATAACTTCTCAAATTCCGGCAGTCGTTAAAGCTCACGATATAAAGATTCGAAGTGCCGGCGCCCAAACATTAATTGAAATGAATATTCACGTAAAGGAAAATTTAACAATAGATAAAGCTCATGAAATTTCTCATGAAGTTGAGCAAAAACTTCACCAAAGTTTTGATAATATTGATGTCCACATTCATATTGAACCCGAAAAAGAAGACTAATCAAAATTCCATTCCTTTCCAAAATAATTTTAGAATTTATAATAACCTACGAAATTATACGTTATTATTATTTTATATAATTCAATTTGACCGCCGCTGAAGGTAAGCCGTTAAAACGGCTGCTTTATAGTGTTTGAAATAAGCAGCCCACGACTTCAAGTCGTGGGTAGCTAGATGTAAAACCATATTATTAACCGTTTCAACGGTTTCTAATTCTTAAATAAAAATTAGCGGTCAACTTGAGTTATATAATTCAATTTGACTATTAGTTTATATTTAGGGGCACTTCTAAAAACTTCAATACCTGCCCGGTAGGCGGGTTCTCTGCGAACGTTGCGTATTCTTTGCGTTCTCTGCGTTAAATTTTTATAAAAGATAGTTTTAAGAAGAGCCCTTAATTTATTTCCCTTCTCTTATTGTTTTTTTAATTTATTTTTAACAACTTATACAAGAAATAAAACTATTTTCTGTTACTTCCGTTTTTAGTATCCCTAATCAGGGGGAAGCTTATTTATGGAGTCCAATAAACAGCAGATTGATAAAGATAGACTTGTCTTTTTCCTCGACGGCTATGCTGCCGGGTTGGTCGTAATAAATTACCCCCTCCCAAAAAATGAGATTAAAAGGACCTACTTCCTAAATCCATTTTTACCCATCCAACATCCTCTGAATATAATTTATTCTAATGATAGTTTGGAAAATTTTCATTTATATCACTCTATTAAAGTAAAGAATTTATTTACTAATTATATAATGTTTGTAGATATGCTAATTAATTTATCCAATCATCCGTCAAGCAAATGGAGTAAAGAGCAACTTGGATCAGCTAAAAATGCTTATAGTAGTATTGTTGACTTGGTATTCCCGGAAATATCTCCTTTTTTAGATTTAGCTGAAATAGAGCAAATAGCAGAAGACTACCTAATTAAAATAAAAAATGCCCTTATTCAATCTAAGGATGATAGTAATGCTGTTCATATAATGGGTGAGTTCACTTTTACTTTCAATCTATTGGAAATGCTGAAAAAAAATAATATTCCTGCTGTTGCTTCAACTACTTCACGCGAAGTGTACGAGGATAAAGACGGAAATAAACTAAGTAAATTTAATTTTATCCGGTTTAGAAATTACTATTGAGCTTAAAATGATATCAAATAGTATAAATATATGCTTACAAATAATCCTTTTAGGTACGAAATGAACTCAAAATTGATAAATATTAATTTAATAGATACAGAATTAAATTTTCAAATCCTTGATGTAAAATTAGAAGGTACTATTACACCACAAGGCTTAAAAACTTTAACATTACCCCGGACAAAATTAAGCAAGGGTTTAATAATAAATGGTAGAACGCCTATTTGGTTAAGTGCATTTCTTCATTCGGAATATAAAAACAAAATATGGTTAGCCCAGTATGATCCGCGGCTTGGCGCTATTATTACCCATGCAAAAGATAAAAAACAATTATTAAAGATTATCCCTAATAATAAAATTGTGAATTATCTTGCAGCTCCTCAGAATGAACAGCTAATTATAGCTTTATTGGGCCCCCCTCATAGCGGTAAAAGTGTTTTTTTATATGCCCTGTTTAAGAAACTTCTCGAATCTAATTTTAAATATTTCAATGACCAGGCTTTTATAATTAAAGGTGCGCCGGATGGTGAAGGCATCTGGTCTTCTGAAATATCACAGTCTATTGTAAAGAATATTAGATATAAAAATAAATTTTCAAACAATTTTGTTCAAAAGGTTATTAGCCAAATTAATTCGATCAAAAAAACTAAATCACTAATTTTTATTGACTGCGGTGGTAAAATCGATGAATCGAACTCCCGTATCCTTTCTAACTGCAATAGTGCAATAATTGTCTCTAACGATCAAGATAAAGCTAATGCCTGGAAGAAAGCTTATATTTCCGATAAATTAAAGCTGATTGCAGAAATTCATTCAACAATCGATAGTAAGATAAAAACAAAAATTAATTATAAGGAAAATGATCGTTTTGATATGACTATATTCGGGCTTGACAGAGAAAATAAGAATATCATTATTCCTCAGGATTTTATTAATTATTTTATAAAAAATTTCAGGAGTTAATATGTTAGGTTGGTATTTTAAATGGTGGAGGGTTCGTCAGCTTAAAAAGCAGTCTCACATCCCTCATAAGCTAAAATTAAATACTCAAAGATTAAAATCCGAATGTGTTTATGAGATCAAAGAAAGATATAAACCGATTATGGATACTTTTGCAATGCTTAACCGTAAGCTTGTTGTAAAAGGTATAAAAGAAGATATCATTAAAGCAGATAGGGATGAGCATGGCATTGAAAAAGAAAAAAAAGATATCCTTTTTACACAAGGTGAAATTGAAAAGATGAAATCACTGCGGAGGTTCTATTGGTTTATTGTATTACTTTTCGTAATGGCTGAATCCGGACTTTATTACCTAACCGCCCAAGTTTTTTTACCCGGCGGTGCCGAATATGCCAAGCTGATACTTGCTCTTTTCCTGGGCTTAGTCGTTATGGTTGTTCTTAATTTTTCTTTTGAAAAACATTTTGAATATCGTGAAATAGTTGCAAATAAGGAAAAATTAAATATAAGCGATGAGGAACTTAAGAATAAGAGAGATATTAGAATACTTGGTTACATCCTTGGGTTTTTATCCTTTGCTATTATGCTTACTGCCGGACTTGTAAGAATATATTTCCTTGAACAAATGGATTTAACCGGTTATACTGCTCAAGAAGTAGCAAATTTACAAAAGGTTGGTACCTGGGCTTCTTACTTAACATTAGCCGTTACCTTTGCTTTAGCAATATTTCTGGCTTTACTTAAAAAGCAGCAGATGGCTAATAGTTATGCTTATAAAAGATATAAAAAATGGAACGAGACTATAAAAAAGGCTAATGAATATACACAGGATAGAATTAAAGCTAAACAAGATTTGGAAAATATTTATAAACCGTTGATTGACAAATATTGGCAGCTTGTTAAAGAACTTGAAAGAATTTGGGGTATTGAATATGATGAACAGGATAAAGATTTATTTGAAGATCTTAAAAAGCTAAGAAGATCAGGTACTTTAGAAATTAATAATAACGCCTATCAGAGATTTGGAGAGGTCTTATACGCAGATTATGATTTATTCAAATTCGGTATTGAAAGAGATGCCGGAATAAAAGATATTCTTGCCCCGGTAAATGAAAGTAATGCTTCTAAAAAACCGGAGAATGTAGAATGAAAAAAGTTTCTTTTTATTTTGTATTGGTTTTTCTATTTACTATAACATTTTTCTCTTGCTCTAATTCTAAATCAAATGAGTCTTCTAATTTTATTTGCCTTGTTGACTTTTCTAAAAGTATTCCGCCTTCGACTCTCGATTGGTATAGAGAAGTTATTAAAAATAATATAATCGCAAATCTAGGCGCGAAAGATAGAGTTACTGTCTTACCAATTGATTACGGCAGCCAGACAAGCAGTTCTGAAATTTTTGTTGCTGATCTTCAAAAACAATCATTTAGAAAGCAATTTGACTCCCCTTTGCAGCAAGATATAATTGCCAAAAGGCGCCTTAAAATTTATATAGACAGCATTGAAGTGCTATTTGATTCAGCATTTAATAAAGCAAAAGTAGAACGTAGCAAATACAGCCAGGGTACAGATATTATTGGCGGCTTTACCCAAGCAAATAAATATTTTACACCGGGTCAAAATAATATGATGGTCGCTTTTACAGATATGATACAGGAAACTGAACAATTAGACTTATATAAGAGTCTTTCTTCTGAAAAAGATATTAATATATTATTGAAAAAAGCGCCAATTCCTAATTTCAACAAGTTTGATGTATTTATAATGACGGGTGAGCAGCCTAAAATAAAAATAGAAAAATATGAACTGCTTAAAAAATTCTGGCAGACTTATTTTTCTAAAACAAACTTAAATCTTATTCAATATGAAAGCGGCGGAGAAAATATATTGGTAAATAAAATTAACTCTTATAAATCGAATAAAGACAATTGATATTTGTAGCACAGACTATCAGTCTGTGCAAGAAAATTACTAGCGATTCTATAATCGATTAAAATTTTCTTGATTTATTTTATTATAAAAACAAAAAGAATATTTATGGAAAAGATAATTTTATCACTCTACTTAATATTAAATTATACAAAGAAATGGAGTAAGTATGACTAAAACTGCACTTTTAATAGACATCACTTCCATTCAGAAATATGTTTTTTTAAGCAATAAGCTTAAAGAAAATCTTGGCGCATCATTTCTTATCTCGGATTTATATAATTCAATGGTCTCCAAAAACGATGCTGTCAAAGATATTCCGTTGAAAATAAATGGTGAATATGATGGTTACATGGGAGGTGGTAATGCTCTACTATTTTTTAATAGTAAAGTTGATGCAGAGGAATTTGTCATTGAATGGACAAAATCGTTATTGGTTCTTGCACCCGGTGTAACTGTTGCAACCGCTATTAATGAATGGAATGAGGGTGAAGACAAATTTACAAATTCCCGTGATGCTTTATTCGATAAATTAAGAGAAAACAAATCTAGATTTATTTCCCAAACTATTATCCCACGACACGGTATATCGGCAGAATGCAAGTCGGATGGCTATTCGATGGACGTTTGGAGCAACTCTGAAGGAGACTATATTTCTGCTTCAACAAATGCAAAAATATGTGCGTTCCCCGCCTCGAAAAAGAAAACAGATGAAGATTTTAACGAACCATTAGGAACTAATTTCTACTTTACTGATTTACTCGAAGATCTTGGTCAGAGCAAGGGAAGCGAAAACCATATTGCTATAGTCCATATTGATGGCAATTCTATGGGAGACAGGTTTAAAAAATTAAACTCACTTGAAGCTACTAAGCAATTATCGAAAGATGTTGAAAAAGCTGTTAAGGAATCTTTCAAAATACTTTTGAAAGCAATTGTCTTTGAACTTCAGGATGAAAAAAAGAAAGGTTATTTGTCCATCAAGAAAGAAGGTGAATTGCCAATTCGACCGATAATTATGGGCGGAGATGATATCACTTTTGCCTGCGATGGCAGAATGGGTATTTATTATGCCAAAATCTTTATGGAAGCTTTTCAAAACCAGGAAGACAATAATGGGAATAATCTTAAATTATCAAGTTGTGCCGGTATTGCTGTTATAAAAACAAAATATCCATTCTATAAAGGATACCAGCTTGCAGAAGAATTATGCGCTAATGCGAAAAGCAAAAGAAGGGAAATGGGTAACAACGGTTCCTGGCTTGATTTCCATATTGCCTATGGAGGTTTTTCCGGCTCTCTTAAAGAAATCAGAGATATTCATTATAATGCTGCATTGGGAAGTCTGATTTATCGACCATATAAAATTCTGGATTCATCGGAAAATTCTTTTGAAACATTTATTTCTAATGCTAAAGAGTTAAGTAAAAAATGGCCAAATAATAAGCTTAAGGAACTTAGAGAAGTATTAACCCTAGGCAATGATGCAGCTAAAATTTTTGTTAGCGAAATGGAAGCACGAGGACTTGAATTGCCTGACATTGACACGAAAGGTTATAATAAGATACTATTTAAAAACCGGCTTACTCTATATTTTGATATGCTTGAGCTTCTTGAATACTATCCCAAATATGAATTGGAGGATGCAAATTGAAAACAATTAAAATGACTATTGAATTACTTTCTGATACTCTATCCGGTTCCGGCGAAGGATTTGGAGCCGTGATTGATACGGATGTCCAATATGATGAATGTGGAATACCCTATATTTCTTCAAAAAGAATTAAAGGTTCTCTTCGTAATTCGCTAAATGATTTGCTCATAATGCCTGCGGTTTGGAAAGCTTTGGATTTTAAAGACGATAAAGGAAAAGATAAAATTCTAGATAAATATTTCGGCGAAAAAGGGGCAGTTCAATCTTCACCCTTTAGTATTTCCAATTTTGTTATTGAAGATTATGAGTTGGTTAAGCCGTGGTTCGCTTTTCTTAAAACTAAGTACTCAAGTATTTTTTCCAATGAAATAATATTATCGTCATTTACAAACATCCGCCGACAGACAAGCGTTGATGATGAAGGAATAGCTCTCGAGCATAGTCTGAGAACATCGCGTGTCGTAAATAAGAAATTAAAATTTGTAGCCGATATAACATTTGAAAATGAAGATTTAGAAATTGAAAAATATCTTTCCCTTGCGTGTGCTAATCTTAAAAGAATAGGTTTAAAACGTAATAGGGGTCTCGGCGAGATTCGCTGCTCGCTTGAAGGAAATTTGATTCCTGCTGCTATCAGTAATTTTGAAGAAGTTTTGGAGGGTGCAAATGAAAAAAATTAAGTATCAGATCAGAACACTTGACCCGATAATTATTTCTTCTGAATCGGGCAATCAATTTATGGTCCCAACAAAAGACTATGTCCCCGGAATAAATATTCTCGGCGCTCTCGCAGCAAAATACATCCAACAAAATAACCTTGGTAACTACTTTAATCAGCAAAAGCCGGATGACGCTAATTTTTTGGATTGGTTTATTAACGGCAAAGTTAATTTTTCTAACGCTTATAAGACCGATAAAATTGACGGCAATGAGTATGTAACTTATCCTCTTCCATTTTCAATTCAACATCTTAAAAATGATGAAAGCAAAATCTTTGATTTGTTATATGAAGAATCATCTGAACAAACTAAAGCTTTCAACGGTTTTGGATTATTAAAGGATTTAAAATTATATAAAACAAAAATTAATAAGTCCACCGATCCGCACCACGAAAGAGATTATACGACCGGAGCTCCAAAACAAAATGTCTTTTTTAACTATGAATCTATTGATGCAAACCAAACTTTTGAAGGGACTATATACGGTGATGATAATTGTATCGAAGAATTTTATAAACAATTTTCTGATTTACTTCAACTAAGAATCGGCAGATCTAAAACTTCAGAATATGGCAAAATACAATTAAGTCTAAGTCAGCCGGAAAACCAATCAGAAGATAATATTGTACCGAATGAAGATGAAACAATTTCATTAACATTTTTTTCTAATGTAATTCTGTATGATAAAAACGGTTCTACTTCATGTAGCATGCAAACTCTTGAAGAATATCTTAAAGAAAAAATTTCGGGTATTAGCAAAATTAAAAAGGCGTTTCTCAGAACCGAAGAAATTGAAAACTACGTTTCAGTTTGGAAATTGAAAAAACCATCTGAAGTTTCATTTCAAGCAGGCTCTTGTTTGCTTCTTAAAGTTAAAGCAAGCGATATTGAAACAATGAAAAAATTGCAATCAGACGGAATCGGCGAAAGAAGGAACGAAGGTTTTGGCCAAATTACCTTTGGACTACAAAGAATGCGAATTACAAAAGCTGAATTTGAAAAAGAAGTATCTAAAAGTCCAACATTACCAGTTCCGGAATTAGTTAAGAAAAAAACTTTCAAAATTGTCGAAGAATATCTCAAAAAAATATCTGCTGTTGAAGCGCTTAAAATTGTAAGCTCTAATTCAAAAGGGTTGAACAAGAAAATATCTTCTTCACAAATCAGTAAGCTTGAGGGGATCTGTAGAATTAGCGATTCTGATAAAACCTTTAAGAAAAAAATTGATAGCTTAAGGAAAATATCAAAAGAACAACTTATCAGCTGCCGTTTTGATAAAAGCAATCTGTTCGATTTTCTGACAAAAGAAAACATCCTAAATAACTCCGATATTAGAAATGAAATAACAAAAATGGGAACGCTATTTACTGACGTTGGAATTGAGTTAACTAAGATTGAAGAAATTACTCCCCAACTATACAGAGCATATTATTTAATCTTGTTTGCTGCTATGCGTAAAGCAATTAAAGGAGGACAAAAATAATGAATGACGGTAAATTAGTTCTCGAAGGCAAAATAGAATTACTTTCTCCCCTTCATATCGGTAGCGGCGAGAATGATTCGACCGACCTTGATGTAATAATGGATAACGATGGCAATCCTTTTATTACTTTTACCTCCTTTATCGGAGCGCTTCAACATCATCTTAGGAAGAATTATACTACTGACGATAGTGAGATGAAAAAACTTTTTGGGTTTACTGAAAATGATATTTCTCAAGGAAGCACAATCATTGGAACTGACCTGTTTTTATTCAAAGATACCAAAAGTGTTATCGCAACAAGAGATGGTATTAGAATAGATTTAAAAACCGGTATAGTAGCTGATAAAGCTAAATATGATTATCAAATTGTTGATAAAGGCGCTAAATTTTCTTTCACTTTAGAAGCTGCTTATTCTTCTCTTCCAGACAAAATCTCTAAACAAACTTTGATTCAATATTCTTCAACAATTTTAGAAATGCTTAAGGTAAATGATGTCGATGATGAACAGTCTGGTTTGAGAATTGGCGCAAAGACAAATAATGGGCTTGGTAAAATTCAGCTTATTGATGAAAAGCTTTATGATTATGATTTTACTGATTACAAAAATGTTATTTTATGGTTGAAAGGAAATCTAGAGGGAAATCAAGAAAAACCTGCCCGTATTGATATCAAAAATGTTATTCCGTTGCAAAAAAATGAGATCGATTTAATTATTGACGCTTATCTTGATCTTAAAACTTCTCTCATTCAACGTTCTTATAACGATGATCCTTCAATGCCGGATGCTTCCCACATCCAATCGGAAGAAATTCTAATTAAACCGGACGGTAAGGAAGAAGTGATAAAAAATAATATTTTAACCGGATCGGGAACCAAGGGCGCTATTACCGCAAGAGCCAAAAGAATTCTTAATACCATTTGGACAAATGATGAGCAGTCTAAACTCAAATTTATTGATAAGCTATTTGGTTATGTTAATGATCCAAAAGATGCAACAGACAAGCGGGAGGACAAAAAGCCTAAAAAAGCAAAGCTGCAAATTGAAGAACGTGAACTTCCTGCTTATGTTGCTGAATTACAATCACGCATTAAAATAGACCGCTTCACGGGAGGAACAATCAACGGAGCTTTATTTGATTCTATGCCGTTGTTTAATACCAAACAAGTTGCTCAGGAAATTGACTTAAAGAAGAAATATACCAGAATAACTATACGTGTAAGAGATTGTTCAGAAGCTGAAGCTGGTTTAATGCTTCTTGTTCTTAAAGATTTGTGGACAGGTGACCTTCCAGTTGGTGGTGAAAAGGGAATCGGCAGAGGTGTTTTTAATGGCGATTCTGCATCAATAAAATTTCAGAACAAAACAATAATGCTGAAACAAGGACTTAATAACTTGTCTGAGTTACAAAAATATGTTGATGCTTTAGTAAAAGAAGCTGGAGGTAAAAAATGTTGAGTAATACGAAATCCCGCATTGCGGGAAATAATGAAAACACAATAAACGGACTTGAGTTAAAAGAAATATCTTCTCAAGCATTTCCTGTAAGCGCATTTGATGAATTGGATAATAAACAACTGAGTACAATACTTGATGAAATAAATAAAAAAACTCCCCTCTCCTTTATAAGGAAAGGGGCTGGGGTCGCTTTTGTTGTAGCTTATCTCGATTACAAAGTTCTCATCGGCAAATATACAAACGGCTCTTTTCCTTTTTTCAATAACGAACAAATTGAACCCAAATTTATTCAGCGAATAAGAATATTCAATCAAAATGAAGAACTTATGCTGTGGAGAAGCGAGGGGAAATTAAAGGGAAGGTACCGCAAAGATAATGATGGGAATAAAATTGATGTCGTTGATAACGATCAGGTTTTATTCGGTACAAAAGCTGAAGAAATTAACGGTTATACAAAACTAACTGAAGAACGGGGAACGGAGATCATTATTCCATTTAAAGATATAATTCTTGATGGAAACAAGAAAGAAGATAGAATAAAAATTAAAACAAGAAATTATATCGGCTTCAACGAAATTCATCAAGCTACTTATATTGACAGCAGGTTCGTTGAATTTACTTTTGTTAAAGAAAATAATCCAACCGGAGGAATAAAATGAGTAAAAGAGATATTATAAAGCAATCAACTTCAAAAGAAGATTGGCAAGAAAAACTTATAAAAAATAAAAGTAAAATAATTAGTGACAATGCTTCAGTAATAGCTGAAGATATTGCTTCAAATATTAATTCCCCAATCCAAGATATGAGACAATTAGAGAAATCTAATATCTTGAAAGGTTTTATTGATGTGGATATTAATAATTTTTATACAACTCAAGTTTCGCCAATTGAGGATAAAGAAAACAGAGAAGCTTTTGCACCATATAACTTTATTCCGTTAAATGATAAAATTGTCCTTTCTGATTTTGATATAAAGAAGGAAAAGTTTCAGTTAGATAAATATCATCTTAACAAAAGAACAGGTTATATTACTCTTGATATCGAAACTAAATCACCGGTTTACATCAGAGATACACTTACAGAAGCTCAATTAAAAGTGATAAACTCCTTTGATGAAAAAATTGAAAAGGCAAAAAAAAATAAAGACCGGAATCTTGAAGATCTCAAGATTCAAAAAGCAGAAAAGCTTTGGGAATATTCTGATTTCTTCTCTCCTGTAAACAGTAAATTAAGAATACCCGGAAGCACAAAACGTGGTCTTGTTAAAAATATTATTGAGATTGTTTCTTATGGCAAGTTCAATAATTTTGAAGATAAACGTCTTTATTTTAGAAGCTTTGATTCAAGTAATTTGCAGAAGGAATATGAGAGCTATGGTTTAAATCATTACCGCACGTATCAAATGCTTTGTGGTATTCTTAAAAAAGAAGATTTGGATTATTTCCTTTATGAAACCGGGACACCAGGTCAAATTTCTAATGTAAATGCTCAAACTGAAATTACCAGTACTGGGGTAACAAATTTTAACCCCAAGAAAATGAAAGCTTATCCAATTAATTCAAAAAAATATTATATCGTAGTAACTGGTTATGTTGGTAGAGGAGCTAAACCCAATCATTGGATCGTAAACTTTATGAATCCCAGCTCAAATAGAATACCTGTAAGTAAAAAAGACATTGAAGATTATAAAGGTGATGAAAATAGAGCAGAAAAAGTAATTGATATTTTAAAAGAAGCTGACTCAAAATACGGAATACCTTGTTTCTATACGAAATGGACTGATGATGATGGAGACAGCAGAATTTATTTTGGACATACCGGAATGTTCAGAGTTCCATATAAAAAAACCATCGGCGAGCATATACCAGTTGAATTGAAAGACGAAATGTATATTGATATTACTGAAGCCATCTTTGGCAACGAAAAGACTTTTGCAGGCAGAATATTCTTTGAGGATGCATTTTGCAATGAACCGGATGCATCCAAAGTTTTACTTGGTGCAAAACATCCGAAAATTTTATCTGGTCCAAAGCCGACAACGTTCCAACATTATTTGACTCAGCCGGAAGAAGAAATAAATAAATTAAAACATTACAATCCTGATACTGAAGATGACAACAAATTATCAGCTATTCGAGGTTATAAACAATACTGGCATAAAATAGGCAATGACTGGATTAATGCAAATCAAAACATAGATGATAAAGACAAAAAACAATACACAAAAATCAATCCGGTTAAACCCGGTACAACCTTTACCGGTCGTATCCGTTTCGAAAATCTTTCCGATGTTGAACTTGGCGTATTGCTATTTGCTTTAGACCTGCCTTATGAAAAGGATGAAAAAGGTGATGT
Source organism: Bacteroidota bacterium (assembly GCA_021831685.1). Lineage (GTDB taxonomy): Bacteria > Bacteroidota > Ignavibacteria > Ignavibacteriales > Ignavibacteriaceae > FEN-1297. The sequence continues at coordinate 29,277 of JAKBMG010000064.1, forward strand.
AATCTCAGAGTGCTGCCATAAAATCGGTATGGGTAAGCCTCTCGGTCTTGGTTCTATTCATATTACACCAACTCTTCATCTCTCAAATAGGGAAAATCGTTACACAAAACTTAATGAAGAATGGTCCACAGATTTACCTGAATCAACTGACGAGCCTAAGACAATTACCGATTTTAAAAATGCTTTTGCAACTCATATTCTAAATGCATTAAATGGAGATACTAATCAGCATACAAGTGATGAGCTTTGGAAGGTTGATAGGTTAAACGAATTAAAAACCATGTTGGACTTTAAAAATAGACCGGCTAATTCCAAAACAAGATATATGAAAATTCAACCGACTAATGAGTTTAGAAACAGACCTGTTCTTCCCAAACCAAGCGATGTTAAATGAGTTCAAATTATTCTATTGAAAAAGCTATTGCAATTGCCCTTGAGGGGCATAAAGATCAAAAAGATAAATCCGGTTTGCCTTATATTTTGCATCCTCTCCGCGTAATGCTTAAAATGGATACTGAGGAGGAAATGATTCCCGCGGTATTGCACGATATTTTGGAAGATACTCAGTTAGATGTGAGCTATTTATTATCCCAAGGAATTTCTTCCGATAGTATTGAAATAATAAAATTTCTTACAAAAAAAGATGATGAGGAGTATTTGGCTTATATACAAAAAATTAGAACAAACCCTATCGCCGCTAAAATAAAAAAAGCAGATATAACCGATAATCTTAATCTTTTAAGGTTGCATCAAATCCAGGTTTCCGATTTAGAAAGACTAAATAATTACATACAAGCGTTCAAGATTCTATCCGGAGTAGCAGAATGAATACTTTAATTTGCACACTTGGCACCGCAGCGCCTATTATAACCGAAACTCTTATCTCATTAAAAAAAGAGAAGAAAATAGAAATCAATAAGCTTCATATTATTCATACGTCTTCCCCTGAAGTTTACAACAAAAAAATTAAAGATAAAGAAGTAGGGTTAAACGCTCTAAAAGTTTTTCTAAAAGAAAAATACCCGGAACTAAAATTACACCTTCATAAATTAAATACTGACGATATCAACACCGTTGAGGACAATGACGCTCTGTTAAATCTCGTTGTAAACCTTATTTCTAAAGAGAAAAAATTAAACAACAAAGTTTATGTTAGCATTGCCGGCGGTAGAAAAACGATGTCCGCCATTGCTCTTTTTGCTTCATATCTTTCCGGCTGCGACGGTATTTTCCATGTGTTGGTTAAAGGCAACGAATTTGAACTAACTGCTGAAAAAGGATTTAATATACCGCCAAAGCTTCTCACTCTAATTTCTCTTCCACAAATAAATCTTTCTACAATCTTAGAATCGGTTATTAAGGATATTTTTAAAAATGAAAAAACTTTTTATAACGGCGCCGATATTTCGCTTTTGCTTGATAATCTTAATTCCAAATTGTTATCAAACATTAATTTAAGAAAGCTGAAAGAAGAATATGAGAAGCTCCAAGGTAAATACTCATTGATGTGTAATGCAGTTGAGGCAATTTTAATATCAAGAAGCAATAACCTTAATATTATGCGCCCTGTTTTTGAAAAGAGAGTTAAATCCTTTGAGAGTATTATAAATAAAATTGTGAAAAAAGGAGAAAACAATGAAGTAGTTATAGACCCCTTTGCTAGATTTAAAGATATAGCTGGTGTAAGGGTGATATGTTATTTTAGAGAAGATGCTAAAGAATTATGTAAAATAATAAAAGAATGCAACGACTTTACGATTGTCCAACCCAAAAGAAAGACAGAACCATTTGGGTACAATGCCGATCATTTTATTATAACACTAAAAGGAAATAGAACACGCTTAGTCGAATATCAAAAATTGAAAGACATAAAGTGTGAAATTCAAGTTAAAACAATCTTTTCTCACGCATGGGCGCAGCTTGACCATCGTTTAATATATAAATCTGAGGAATTTAAAACCTTTAGTGATAATACAAAGAAATTGATTGATAAAGTATTTACTGCCGGTAGCTCGCAGCTCAAAAGTGCAGAAATGGAATTTAGTAAAATAAAAAAATATTACTCAATAATTTAAATTAATGATGTGAATTATGATTTCATAGTTTTAAGAATTATTTGCCGAGCTTAAAACTATTATCAAATAATAAAATATAACCGAAGCAATAATAAAATGAATAATTTACCTGAATTAGTTTTGTATAAATTTCTCTTTAATCTTGAAGCCCTGCAAGACATGCTTCTACCTGAATATAAGGGTTCTACCATAAGAGGTGCATTCGGCTGGGAATTTTTTGATTCAGTTGGTCCACTAAAACCTATTTTTGATTATGTTTTTATTTCACCAGCTCCAAAAGACCTTCCAAAGGATTTAAAAGGAACAGAAAATGTTCCTCACCCCATCATTATCCGCCCTCCGTTATTCAATAATAGGGAAATTAAAAATGGCGACATATTCAATATTGAATTAATAGTTATAGGCAATACTTATAACTTTATTCCTTTTTTTATTGATACGATTAATAAAATGGGGAAAACCGGTTTAACAACCAAAGGATACAATTTTAGGTTAATGAATATTTATAATTTAAATGCCAATAATTCCCAAAGGTTAGCATACGAAGATCACAAAGGGATATTAAAAACAGATTTTGCTCAAATTACTTCAGAGCAGATTATTAATAATAGAAATCTGAATCATAAAAAATTAGTATTGAGATTTAAAACACCCTTCTTGATGCAAAAATTGGTTGAACCTGGTAAAAAGAGTAAGGAGATTAAATGGTTAAGGGATATTGATTTAATCACGCCTCAACTATTAGCAGATTATCTTGAACGTAGAAATAGGCATCTTGCATGGCTTTATTGCGATTCAAAATTCGATAAACAAAAATTCGACGCATCGGATATAAAAATTACGAAAACTAAGCTGTACGAATTTAAGTCGATCAGAAAAAAAAGTGAAGATAATAATAATAAAGAAAAATATGAAAATTATTACGGCTTAGTCGGCGATATTGTTTTGGAAGGCAACCTTTCCAGCATCCTTCCTCTAATTTATGTCGGCGAGCAAATTCATCTCGGTAAAAAAACAAGTTTTGGATTCGGCAAGTATAGCATTATAACTATGTAACAATTAATTATCATTATGGCTAATAAACATTTAATACTCTTTCTGGGTAAAGGTCAGAAGATTTTAACGAATCTTAACGATACCACCTATAGAAAAGCGAAATATATACTCCACGACAGTTCTAATGAAGTTGTCGAAACTCCCTTTGTCGGCGAAGCAATAATAAAGCTTCATCAAGGGAGATTCACTCACTGCCATATATTAGGTACTAAGAATGCAATGTGGGAAACATTATTTGCAAGGCTTGTTGAAAATTATCATGATGACACAATTACAAATCAATTTTTATCTCTTAGCGAAAAAATAACTCATGGAAATCTTGTTAATGAAGATTTGATGATCATAAGTTCTTACTTCAAAGAGAGTTTTAATCTTAATGCTGATTGCAGGATAATAGATATTGGAAAAACAGAAGAAGAAATTTGGCAAATTTTTAATACTATTATCGATATTGATATTCAGCCCGGTGATGAAATTTCCATCGATATAACACACAGCCTAAGGTTTCATCCTATAATTGTGTTAATGAGCTTATTTTATTTTAAAGCTGTTAAAAAAAATATTTCTATCGGTTCCTTATTTTACGGCGGGTTGGAATTAACAAATGAATTTAATGGATTTGCTCCGATTTTCGATTTAAAACCATTCGTGGAAATGCTCGATTGGATAGACGCTGCAAACTCATTTAACCATTACGGAGATACTTCTTTAATTGCTAAATTATTTACCCTAAAAAATATTGAGAGTGATATTACAAAACCGCTCATTTATTTTGCTAACGTCATTCAACTAAATACACTTACTGAAATTAAATCCAATTCTAAAAACCTAATTAAAGCATTAAACAGAATTAAGTCTGATAACGGTAAACTTAAAGCTCTTGAATTAGTTTTGCCTTCTCTAAAGCAGTTCCCCTATGAAATTGTTCAAAAGCAAAATGTACCTCAAATTATGTTTACCGTTGCTAAAAGAAATTGGGAAAAAGGACAGCTTGGTCTGGCAATATTAACTCTTTGGGAAGCGGTTATTGAACGATTAGCCGAGATTTATGGTTTGGATGCTAATAAGAAAAACCAGTATGAAAAAATTACTGCGCTTTTTAAGAATAATAAGTTAACAACTTTAGACCTAATAGAATTTCATAATCGATGTAAAATACTATCAAAATTCCGTAATTCTATTGCACATGCCGAGCAAGGGAAAAAATTTAATCCAAATGAAGTTATTGCAAAGGGTAAAGATCTAATAAAATATTTTGAAGATAATCTTTTTAATCCGGGATTGGAAAATAAACTGAAGTCAATAAAACTTAAATAATATTATTAAATGCACTTTTTTATATGCTACGATATCTCCTCCGATAAAAAAAGAATTAAAGTCTCCAAATTATTAGAGGATTTTGGCGTTCGCGTTCAATACAGCGTTTTTGAGTGCGAGCTGACTAAAAAAGAGCTTAAAGAATTAAAGCCTAAGCTTTCGGAAATAATAAATGGAAAAACAGACTCTGTTTTGTTCCTTTTGCAATGTGAAAATTGTACAAATAAAAAAGAATATTTAGGCGTAGAGCTTTCTATCAAAAGAATAAATATTCTTACTGTTAAATAATATGGTTTCCTTTGAACAAATCTTTTCTACAAGCAGCTTATTAACAGCATGGGAAAGTGTTAAACAAAAAAATAAAAGCGGCGGGATCGATAACGTAACTATTTGTGATTTTCAAAAAGATATCGAACCAAATATAAAAAAACTACAAGCCGAACTTTATGAATATAAATATATTCCCGAACCGTACAAAAGATTTTATATACAGAAAGATGTGTCCGGGCTTAGACCTCTTTCTTTACTAACTATAAAAGATAAAGTAATTCAGCAATGCTTCTTTAATTATTTTAACTTTAAAATTGATAAAACATTTGCAGATACCAGCTACGCTTATCGCGCAAATAAAAGCCATACTAAGGCAATAAACAGAATACAAGATTTCATCAACAGAGGCTGCAAATGGTTCTGCCCGGTTGATATTGATAATTATTTCGATTCAATAAACAGAAAAATTCTTATTGAAAAATGCAGCAATATCTTTCAAAACGAAAAAATAATTAAACTTATTGAAATGTGGACTTATATTGGCTCAATACAAAATGGTAAATATGTAGATTCCGGCAAGGGCATTCCCCAGGGCGGCGTAATTTCACCCATGTTGTCCAATATTTACCTTAATGATTACGACAAAGCAATGAAAACCAAATCCTACGATAACGTTAGATATGCAGATAATATTTTACTAATCTCAAAAGAAAAAGATAAATTGCTTGAAACCTTGGGCTATACCGTAAGTTATTTAAAAGATAATCTGGGGTTATCCTTAAACAAAATTGAAAAAAATGCAGTCAATATTACTGAACCTTTTACCTTTTGCGGCATTCAATTTAACAAAGGCAAAAAGGTTATCGATCCGCATAAATATGACCGGATGATTCAAGATTTTGAACAAATACTTAAAAAAGGAACCCTTATAGAAATTTCTTCAAAAATAAGTCAACACTTCGATGGTATTAACCGGTACTACTTTCCCTTCGATACAAAAGAACAAATAGGGCAATTGCAAGAAAAGTTTTTTAGTCTGATTTCTTCAAAATTAAAAACAGAATTACAGCAAAAGATTATTCCTGCAATATCTGAAGCAAAAAACATTTTAAGACAAATTACATTTATCGGAAGTCAAAATAATGTGCCTAAAGAATTTTTTGTTAATAATATTATTAACCGCATAAAAGAAGATAAATTTGAGCCTGCTAAAACAGCCCTTATAAACCGTGATGTTTCAAAAGCAATAAATATTAAAAGGCGACAATATCAAAAATTCTGGTATGATGCACTGGATATTAACATCCCATCTCTAAATTCCCAGATAGGTAAATCCGGATATAAAATAATTATCCGGAGAGAAGGAAAAATTAAAAATGAAATTTCTGCCGATAAAATACAGAACATTCTAATTTCGGCAAAGGGTGTTACTATTTCCTCCGATGCCGTAAGATTGTGCGCTGAAAAAAATATTAGAATAAACTATTTCGATGAGCTCGGTAAGCCCTATGCGAGTATGGTCTCATTAATAATGCCCGTGTTATCAATAGGTAAACAGCAAGTTTCTGCTTTAATGGATGATAAAGGTAAAATAATAATTAAATCTCTAATTTCGGCTAAAGTAAAAAATCAGTTGAGTGCAGTAAAATATTTTATAAAAAATAAAAAACTAGATGAAAATGATGAAAAGTTAATTTCAGCCGAAATTGAACGGATGAATAATTATATAGTTGAGATCAAATCTTTAAGCCTAAAACAGGATATCGAAGAACTTAAAGGAAAAGTATTTGGATTTGAAGGTCTGTCTGCTTCCTCTTATTGGAATGCGCTTAAGGTTTTAATTCCCGCTGGATATAGCTTTGAAAAAAGAGAGCACCAGTATTCAAAAGACATTGTAAACATGATGCTGAACTATTCCTATGGAATTCTCTACACACGGGTTTTAAATGCCGTAATTTCAAACGGCTTGGATCCAACTATCAGCTTTCTGCATTCAGGGCAGAAGGGTAAGCCCACTCTCGTTTTTGATTTAATAGAGCAATTTAGAGCCCCGGTTGCTGATAGATCAGTTGTTGCCATGCTTACTAAAAATGTTAAAGTCTCCGTAAAGAACAATCTTCTTTCCGATGACACAAAAAATAAGCTTGCAAATAAAGTCTTATTTAAATTGAACAACGAATTTTATTATAAAGGAAAGCTGACAAGCTTTAATGAAATAATTTATTTGCAGGTGAAAAATTTGGCAAATTACCTAAAAGGCGAAACAAAAATTTTTAAGCCCTTTTTATCCAAATGGTAAATATTGTTCTTTGAAAAACTGAAGATGGTTTGATAGTCAAAATTTTTGGCGATTCAGCCCATTCAAAAATAAAGACTTCTTGAACTTAAACGGGAACTTGAACATGAACTTGAGCTTGAACTTAATCCTGTTGCTTTCCATTCTGCTCGTTATTAAGAGAAATATAGGAATCATTTTTTATTCTGTTAAATTATCTGTATTAAAATAGTTACAGCATTTTGTTCAAGCTGGCCCAAAAAATAATACCGTCTCTTATGCTTTACTTAAGAACAAACCGTTAACGATGTGAGAAAAACAGGTAGAACACGGCTTAAAAATTCTTGATAATCTAAGCATTTTTAAATGAAATTTCTCTTATCCTAAAAATTTGTAATAATTAGCTTGAAAAGAGAAAATTTAATTATGCAAAAACGTTAGAAAAACAAAAGATTGACGTTAATTTAAGCAATAAAGTAAAAGTAGCTGCCGGTATATATTATATGGAAAAGAGAAAAAATTAAAAGAGAAGACCTAAACAATGGAATTACTAAACCTTAAGCTTTCATTTGGAAAGGGAACAAAAAAATATTATTTTTTAAGTGGTTAATATATATACTATTATCTATTGAAGCCTTGATTGAAAGGATTGAAACCAATCAGAGCAACTGCCTCGCGGAAATGTCTAACTATATCATTATCTATTGAAGCCTTGATTGAAAGGATTGAAACTATTAAATCTACTAATAAACAAGTTAAGCACATTGCTCTTATTGTATTATCTATTGAAGCCTTGATTGAAAGGATTGAAACATATGAGGATCTCCATATTAAATAAAGATGTCTTTCCAATTATCTATTGAAGCCTTGATTGAAAGGATTGAAACAAAGAGCATCTTCTTTCTATCAACAAGTTGGCCATTGATTATCTATTGAAGCCTTGATTGAAAGGATTGAAACTTAGCACTAATGTTATTGTAAAAAATAAACTCATTTTTCCATTATCTATTGAAGCCTTGATTGAAAGGATTGAAACTACCACCTTGATCGCGAGATAGTTATCTTTCGAATCAACATTATCTATTGAAGCCTTGATTGAAAGGATTGAAACTTGCTACAGGCATTACTTTCCACATGAATCACAAATGGGGATTATCTATTGAAGCCTTGATTGAAAGGATTGAAACAAAAAACTCCACTATTGCCATGACATCCCCTTTGTCGATTATCTATTGAAGCCTTGATTGAAAGGATTGAAACGAATAAATTTCAATTATCGCCGAAGTTATCAGGAATTATCTATTGAAGCCTTGATTGAAAGGATTGAAACGCATCGCGCTTAAAGCGTCCGGTTCAAATTGGCCGTTATTATCTATTGAAGCCTTGATTGAAAGGATTGAAACAATTTATACTCTCTTGGCCATTCAAACCAATCTGCTTGTAATTATCTATTGAAGCCTTGATTGAAAGGATTGAAACACGAGGTGGTGATTATATAGATGTTATGTACTTCTTCAGGGTTATTATCTATTGAAGCCTTGATTGAAAGGATTGAAACGACGTAATTGGTGCCGTGAGATTAATTGATCCATTTACAGATTATCTATTGAAGCCTTGATTGAAAGGATTGAAACGAAACTTTCCTTCTCCATTCCTGCAATAGCATTCTCCGAATTATCTATTGAAGCCTTGATTGAAAGGATTGAAACTTTCAGTTTTTAGATTGTATTGGCCGTAAGTGGCGGGAATTATCTATTGAAGCCTTGATTGAAAGGATTGAAACAGTTTCCTTTGGCATCAAAATCAGCCAGATTGTGATATTATCTATTGAAGCCTTGATTGAAAGGATTGAAACTCTTGGATTGATTTTTTCTGATCGCAGATCCTCAACAAAGATTATCTATTGAAGCCTTGATTGAAAGGATTGAAACGAATATTCACCGTTCTCTTTAATCAGAAAGAATGTGCCATATTATCTATTGAAGCCTTGATTGAAAGGATTGAAACGAAATGGAAAACTTGCTAATTGCCACCCATTCCCAGCAGTATTATCTATTGAAGCCTTGATTGAAAGGATTGAAACGTTAGCGGCTAATCTAAACAACTTGAGCCAGGGCTTAGATTATCTATTGAAGCCTTGATTGAAAGGATTGAAACAATTGATGACGGTAAAGAGCTTGTTGCCGATAGCTATTATTATCTATTGAAGCCTTGATTGAAAGGATTGAAACGACATGTTTACCATCTCTTCATGCGATTCTGTTACATTATCTATTGAAGCCTTGATTGAAAGGATTGAAACTAATTTTATACATAACCATTTGGCTTATTATGCCAAACAGGAAGATTATCTATTGAAGCCTTGATTGAAAGGATTGAAACTTTTGCTTTACTTTTATCACTGAAATTACCATCTTTAATTATCTATTGAAGCCTTGATTGAAAGGATTGAAACACTAAAAACAATATTTTATATATCGTTTTCATGGTACATTATCTATTGAAGCCTTGATTGAAAGGATTGAAACAAAAGACCAGAAAATACAATATACTGCAAATATGCATTATCTATTGAAGCCTTGATTGAAAGGATTGAAACAAGAGTTTTGTTGGGAGAAAATAATTTATATATACAAATACATTATCTATTGAAGCCTTGATTGAAAGGATTGAAACATTCCTTCAAGGACGATGAGGCAAAAATCTTGCCTTGATATTATTATCTATTGAAGCCTTGATTGAAAGGATTGAAACATTACATTAGGGCCATCTTGCACTGGAGCGGAATTATTATCTATTGAAGCCTTGATTGAAAGGATTGAAACAAAAGTGCACCACGCACCATGCTGTCCCATCTTCACCATTATCTATTGAAGCCTTGATTGAAAGGATTGAAACAACAGCTCCCAATCTGCAATCGGCGCAAAGTGCATGCCATTATCTATTGAAGCCTTGATTGAAAGGATTGAAACATTTGTGAGATGCACCCATGTTTTTCCCTTGTCTTTTATTATCTATTGAAGCCTTGATTGAAAGGATTGAAACGCTGTTGTGATAGGAGGCTGGGAGATAGTTTTGGGAACATTATCTATTGAAGCCTTGATTGAAAGGATTGAAACTGCCGGAAATAAACCGAAGAATTGAGGGGTTCGCTTTAGCATTATCTATTGAAGCCTTGATTGAAAGGATTGAAACTTTTTAGTTTGATAGTAAATCTATACTAATTTAGGTATTATCTATTGAAGCCTTGATTGAAAGGATTGAAACGTAAACCGCCTCTTCGGCCGATTTACTCCTCCACATTAATTATCTATTGAAGCCTTGATTGAAAGGATTGAAACGATACCCACTTTGGGTCATTAACCACATTATTTAATTATCTATTGAAGCCTTGATTGAAAGGATTGAAACGAATAATTGTCTCCATAATTTTTCTGTTTTCTGGTATTATCTATTGAAGCCTTGATTGAAAGGATTGAAACCTTTCAGGTGTTGAAGACGATTAGCAAGAATCTTTTATTATCTATTGAAGCCTTGATTGAAAGGATTGAAACGTCTAGCTCTAGTTTGAAGGCATTCTAGTTCTCCCTAAGTGCAATTATCTATTGAAGCCTTGATTGAAAGGATTGAAACAATAAATAGGAGCAAAGAATTTTTTGCATACATGGAATTATCTATTGAAGCCTTGATTGAAAGGATTGAAACAACTGTTGAATCTCAAGTCTACCGGCACGCTTCCATATTATCTATTGAAGCCTTGATTGAAAGGATTGAAACAAGTAATTACATTAAATACTGACATAGAATCCATGAAAGAACTCCCAATTATCTATTGAAGCCTTGATTGAAAGGATTGAAACATTTTTTATCCAACTCTTCCTGAAAAACAGTTCTCATTTCATTATCTATTGAAGCCTTGATTGAAAGGATTGAAACAATCAAAGTTTTTTTTTATTCTTAACCTCACGTTTAATATTATCTATTGAAGCCTTGATTGAAAGGATTGAAACGATGTGTTTGAATGTAGATATCTTTCAAATATTTGATTATTATCTATTGAAGCCTTGATTGAAAGGATTGAAACGATTTATTACCGCCTCTAATATCAAACTCCCTGAAAAATTATCTATTGAAGCCTTGATTGAAAGGATTGAAACTTTATCTTCCACTCAGGTTTATTCACCGTGGCGGTTGGATTATCTATTGAAGCCTTGATTGAAAGGATTGAAACAAAAAGAGCATCTTCTTTCTATCAACAAGTTGGCCATATTATCTATTGAAGCCTTGATTGAAAGGATTGAAACGATTCCGAAGATTTTTACCGTGTATGTTTTACCGGGAACATTATCTATTGAAGCCTTGATTGAAAGGATTGAAACTGCAAGATCTAAAGGGTGTATGCCGGGGCCGTATATAGATTATCTATTGAAGCCTTGATTGAAAGGATTGAAACAGTCTGATATTTGATACTTGCTCATCAGTTAACTCACATCTCACTTGATAATAAAACATTATCTATTGAAGCCTTGATTGAAAGGATTGAAACCAAACAACTTGGAAGCAAGCATTATTCCAAACACCACATATTATCTATTGAAGCCTTGATTGAAAGGATTGAAACCCCTTTGAACACCGTCAAGCTTTCGATTCGTCTCGCCGGTATTATCTATTGAAGCCTTGATTGAAAGGATTGAAACAGCAAGCCCTCAATGCACAAGGTTCAGTTGAACTTCCGGGATTATCTATTGAAGCCTTGATTGAAAGGATTGAAACCGATTCGGATTGGCGTAAGTCACGGCGGCGGAAGCTTATTATCTATTGAAGCCTTGATTGAAAGGATTGAAACAAAAAATCCGACGTAGGCAGAGACCTTCACTGTCTTGCGAATTATCTATTGAAGCCTTGATTGAAAGGATTGAAACTCACAACCAACGAATTAAAGTTTGGGTCGGTTGCAATTATTATCTATTGAAGCCTTGATTGAAAGGATTGAAACGATCCCAATATATTGAAGCGGACATCTCGGCGGAAATCGTGATTATCTATTGAAGCCTTGATTGAAAGGATTGTTGAGCCCGGTTGAATCGGGCGAAATCCCGTGAAGTGAAACGGAGCGGGAAAACGTAAGAAGTAAGATCAACAGAGTTTAATAGCATTTTTATTGTGCCTATTTAATTTGTAAATACAAAGTTTATAACTTATGTTTTTACTTACACCACTTAATATTTTAAATTAAGGATATATTTATGAAGGAAAATTTATTAATACAAAATGTTTTCGCAATTAAGATTAAATCCTATTATTTGCCCATTAATGAAAATGATAAACTTGATTTGAATGAGAGATATCTGCGGCAGCTTTCATGGCTAAAATCAATATTTATTAAAGATGATTTTCGCTTTGTATATGAGCTGCGAATTATTTATTTACCGGAGAGAGTAGAGCAAAACGCCGGGAAAATCGAATTTTATTTGATAATTAAAGCTGCCGGCATTGATAAGCAAACATTCTATGTATATTGTAATGATTTGTTTAACCTAGCCGTTATTTCTTTCCCTGAATATGATTTTGAAATGATTGTAAATGAACAATTGCAACATATATTATATCCGTTCATTGTTAATTTTGTATTTGAGTTAAAGCGAACTATTGATAATATAAACCTGGATACGCTTGGCGACAGCAAAGTAAATAGAATTGGCTTTAATGATAAACTCGATGAAAAGAATAACGGCATTTCAGAATCCAATATTTTTAATGTAACTCCATATCCCATCACAAAAAATCCGGCAAATACTTTTTACAAGCAATTAGTTTCATCAAAATCTAATTATATATTCTCAATTATACTTCGTCCTGTTAATTTAAACGACGACTTTTTAAAATTTATAAATAAACAGATACTTATTTGTGAAAGATTTTCTCAATTAAACTTAAGCATTTCATCTGATGTTAACAGTCTTTTCCCGGCTCTTAAGGAAAAAGCGAAATTTTATCAGAGCTTTCAGAATCACATTCTAAATTCATTAAAAGAAATACCTTTAACAATTAATATCTATATGGGCTCAAATAATGTTTTACAGGATATACTCGCAAATACTTTTATTTCATTTTTAACCGGAGAAAATTCAAAAATAACTATTAAGCGTCCTATTAGTAATTCAAATTACATTAATTTAAAAATGAAAATTGTCGGTGCTAAAAATATTTTTAATTTACCTTCTGTTAAGGATCCTTGTAATGCTGAACCCAAAGGTAAGGATGATTACCAGAGTATCAATAATCTTTTGGAACATACGATTGGTTTAGAAGATGCTGCTTCTATATTTTCATTCCCTCTGTTGGATGCTGAAAATTTGGAAGGAATAGAGACAAAAAGATCAAGACAAATACCAACTTTTGAAAATTTTCCCTCTGAAGGAGTTGAAGTAGGTGTTAATGTTTTTGGCAATAAAGAAATTCATATTAAATTGAAGGAAGACGATAGAAGACGACATTTTTATATCGTGGGTCAAACTGGAACAGGTAAAACAAATTTATTAAAAAATATGATTCTCTCCGATATAAGACAGGACAAAGGTTTGTGTGTAATTGATCCGCACGGGGATTTATTTAATGAATTACTTAATTCAATGCCTGCTTCACGAATTAAAGATGTTGTATTAATTGACCCTACGGATGTTAAGTATCCTGTTGGAATAAATCTTCTAGAATATAAAACCGAAGAACAGCGGTATTTTATTGCTCAGGAAATGGTTAATATATTAAAAACACTTATGATAGATGAGTTCGGGGTTTCCTCAATTCCTAACTATGCCGGGCCCATATTTTTTCAACATGTAAAAATGAACTTACTACTTGTTATGTCTGATCCGCAAAAAATGGGTTCCTTATTCGATTTTTATAATGTCTTTCAAATTAACGACTATTGGAAGAATTGGCTGCCGTTAAAAATTTCCGACCCACACCTTGAAAACTGGGTGACATCTGTTTTACCAAATACCGATTATCAAAGACAAGGTAGCGATGGGGCATCACTCGGCGCTTATATAAGCAGTAAGTTTGAACAATTTCTTTTCGATCCGCTTTTAAGAAATATCTTTTCTCAAAAACAATCTACTATCGATTTTAAAGAGGTTATGGATTCAGGTAAAATCCTGTTGGTCAATTTGTCAAAAGGCGCACTTTCACAAATTAATTCAAGGTTTTTGGGCTTGGTAATTATGGCTAAATTACAGTCTGAGGCTCTACAAAGAATTAAAATTGATAAGTCTTTGCGAAAAGATTTTTTTGTTTATATTGATGAATTCCAAAGCATTACAACAGAAAACTTTGTAACTCTTCTTTCTGAAGGCAGAAAATTTAGAATTAGTTTAATCCTTGCAAATCAGTTCATTTCTCAAATCCCGAAAAATATATTAGAAGCTATATTCGGCAACACCGGTACAATAGCATCATTTAGAGTAGGAGTAGAGGATGCAGAAATCCTGGGAAAAAAATTCTATCCATTTCTTTCGAAGATGGATCTGATAAACTTACCCAATTGGAATGCTTATATGTCAACGCTTAATAAAGGCATACCTGTTCCTCCATTTAGTATTAAGACAGAATTTGAGACTATTTGTATTAATAAGAATATTGTTGAAAAAATTTATTCGAATTCCAGAAATCTATGTTCAATAAAGAATCAAAATGAGTAAAATTGAAACTGCATTAAAAATTGCACTTATTGCACATAGGAATAAAGTTGAATCCATCATACGTCTTCCATATTCCATTGCGGCTTGCCGCACCGTCTTAAGTATGACGATAAGAGACTTTATTAATTCAGTGGTATTAATTAAATTATAAGTATGAATATGAAATATCCAAGAGAATTGTCAAGGGGAAACAATAATGTTGTTATTGCCATATCTAAAACCGAAGTAGGAAAGATATTTACACCGGATACTCGGGTAGAAGTCACGGTTGAGGCGAGGAATATGCAATACGCAAATAATATCAACGGATTAGTCGTTAAATTCATTAGAATTGATATCGATGACACTAATCAAATATTGGTAATGGAACGGCTTAATATACTCGAACCACGGACTCTTGAGAAAGAAATACGTGAGACTATATATTCTGTCTTTGTTGATGAACTCGCTCATTTACATAAAAATGGATTCTGTCATAGAGATATCAAACGACCTTCAGGCTTTGGGGGACGCCCATACGATAATGTAATACTTACTGAATCCGGAATAAGACTAATCGATGTGGGTATATCTGCCATTAAAGATTTGGCAGGAAATTCTCTATTCGACAACTACATAAAGTCAGAAATGAAAGAGGTCGAGGAATTCTACGAGTATTTTGTTAACCAATAAAACTAATACACAACTTATTACTTAAGAACTCTTCATCATTTATTTTATATTTATCTCCAAAATATTCTGCATTTGCGTTCTCCCAATAATTCTTAAATGATTTTTGAATTAAAGATAAAAGAAATTCACCAGATTTAAATGCTTTAAAACCTCCGAGTCCTTTAGCTACATTTTTTGCATCCTCAATCATTTTCTTGATATTATTTTTATCAAATCCATTATCGAAATTAGAACTACCGTCTTTCATTTCTTTTCCTTTTTCTTTATAATTAAATTTTTATTCCGTATGTCAATATTCAAAATTCAATAATCTTGTAGCATATCTGCTGTCGGTTAGTTGAGCTCCGCAGGCGGAAAAATATTTTATCCAGAATTTTTCAATGGCATAAATTTGTGCAGGCTTTATTTGCTGCTGGCTACCTGAATTTGCTGTTGCGCCTACCACGTAAACTTTTACTCCCGCTAAGTTTGGCATCCTGCCCTCAACCTCCTCCTCTTTAATTATTGAGCTTATTCTCTGTGTTGTTAAATCATCATGGTCAAAACTATAGTTTCCTGAATCCTCAATCATATCGGAAAAGATAACCAATACTTTATCTTTAACGCTTATAAACCTGTCCTCATTAAATACTTTGCCTGCTAACTGAAATGCGTTCATCAAATCTGTCCTTTGTGAATAAGCGCTATCAATTATTTTTTGAGCTGCTGCAATAATATCTTTATTGGTTGTGTCCATTTTCTCTTTGTAAGTTAGCTGATTTTCTTCAAACTGATCAAAGCCGCCGATTGTATTATTCAAAGGGAAAGTAGCAGTTGCCATACTATTTGCTGTTATTACATCGCCCTCCAATTGTGTCCCTCCATGCAGCCTGCCTAGCATCTTTTTAAAATCTTCAAAATAATGCTCACGTACGGTTTTATCATTGGTGCTTATAGAAGCATCGAAAAGCACGAACACAATCGCGTTAGTTTTCTTTTCAGTGCAGCCGCTAAATAAGCTAATTATTGTTAACGTTAATAATATTATTGTCGTTTTCATATTTGTTCTTTCCATTTTTTCGATTAGATAAATTTTCAGAACTTATCCCTATTTTTTCATTCCACTCAAGATTCCTTAACTCGTCCGGAATGATAATTTCTATAGGTTCAGGTATATTCCCTTCGTTATTAACTTTTCTTTTGCGGAGGTTGGCAGTCCAGTAAATATTTATCCGCTGGTTAACCGCATCTTGAATCTCATTAGCCTTATGCTGGTAAAAATTAAACTTCTTCTCCCTAAATGTTTTTGTTTTGTCTAATTTTTTTTCAGCTCTTTCCAGGTCTCTTTGTGCTTTTCTATTTAAAGCAGCGGCTTTATGTACTGCTATTAAGTGCGGATTGTGAATTCTATATGAATATAATGCTGCAATTACAAAGTAGAGAAAATTAAAAAACCCGAAAGCAAACATAAGAGTATTATCACTTACCATTCCTTCAACTTTGTGCAGGTATAAGGCCCTAAGATATCCCACAAAAAATATTGCAGCAATAACAGCTATTGGAAGAATAAAGCAAGCCGCTTTCTTTATCATATTTGATTTATACTCGTGCAGATAATGACCTAACATGTGTCCTGCTAATAATATTACAATGCCAATACCGCCTGCAACCAAATAATTAAAAATCTCTGCTTCTCCAAATAATCTGAAGACGACATTGTTTATCGGAAATTCTGACAAGAACATTATGCCTATTACTATCCAATAAAAAGCATACGCAGTTCCTTTACGCATAGAAGGAATTTCACCGTTGTATAACAGTTTGTATCTTTCAACCGCTTCAGTTTCCTTCAACTGAGCGTTCACAGCCCTTTCTCCGGCTCTCACTTTAGTGGTTTCTGCATTCAACCATCTCGTCTTTAGCTTTTTATCCAGCTTTGCCCATTTGCCGGCAATGCTTTTAATAGTTGCCTCTCCTAGCTTGCAGAACTCTTTCACATAAGGTGGGTTAACATCGATATTTGCCGGTATGTTTAATCTCCCGTCCTTTTTACCGTTGGATGAAGCGCCTATTTTCCAGTATCTAAAGTTTAACATTTTATCACCTTATTGTTTGTGTCCTTTTTTTAATAAGAGTCTACCAATTGAAATTTTTCCAAAACTTTCTTTTTAAATATTTTAAGGATAACCAAAGATGCGTCCTTTCTGGGATCTGGGTCAAATGATAAAGTTCCTAGCTAATACATTATCCATTATCATAATATAATCTGATTTCAAAAATTGTTTATCAAATTTATCCGGGCTCATTAATAGATGAGCAAAAAGTTTAAAATCTTTCCCATCTTTAGACAAAATTAAATTCTAAATGATATTGCGAAAATCTTTAAAGATATTTGAATAAATATATTATTCTATTTAACTTAACATTAAGTGAATTGATAACTATTAATATTTTTAGGCAAATTCGAAAGTAATTTGCATTTTGATTTTTATAATTTGGATAAGTTTTGAATCCTAAAAAAACATATGCTTCATTGCATGAAGTACATAAAGTAAAGAAAAAAGAAATTAAAAAATTTTCCCGCTCCGAAAAACTAAATGCTGCAATTGTAAAAAGAGAGTTAAAATTACACTATGGCTCAGTCTGGGGTATAGATGATAAGTCTGTACCTTTTGATGCAAAAAGAAAAGATGAAGATTTGAAAGAATCTCTAAGACCTTGTTTAGTGATTGAGACACCCAAATCATTTGAAGATTATGATTTAGTTGAAATGGCTCCCGGAACTACGCATTTTCATCCAGTAGGTATTGAATACCCTGAATGTTTAAGAGCCGATGTTCCACCGGAAGATTTATATAAAACTACTTATTTCCTTTTATATCTTCGATGGTCTTCTGTTCAAAAGAACCTTTTCAGAAATCTGACTGAACTTTCAACAGAACTAAAGAATTTATTGATTAAATATTTATAGTCAGAGGTTACCATTTTAACCGACTCATTACGAAAATTCTATAATAATAAAGAAAACTTAAAATTTGCAAATGCTTTGCTGGATGACCTGCTCAATTTTGCGCGAAATAAGTTGTATAGCATACAATCACGGTTTGCTGATTTTGATAATGATTTAATAGATATCACCAATTCTATAATTGAAGAATTACTGAAGTCATTTAATAGTGATATTGTTGAAATTTGGGACGAAACAATTAATGTTACAGATAAAACAACTGAAGAAACAGAAAATAATAACGCAAGGATTCTAAGTTATTTATATTCCATCTTACGGACTGTTACAAATCAGTTTTTTAAGGGAACGGTATATGAGGAAGATATAAAGTTAACACAAATAGTTAGCGATCAAATAAAAATATTAGTAGAAAATAATAATCTTTCTTTTCAATCAATAAATTATAAAAAATTATATTTTATATCTGGCAAAAATATTGCGGCAAAATATTATGATGAAGTTAAGTCTTATACGGGTCCATTTATTAATATTTGGCGAGGGGAAAATAAAGAGGAAAGAAAACAGTTAAATCATGAATCAATTAAAAACGGTATTTTGGAAATTATTAGGACTTTAGAAGACTATAAGTTTTCAATCTCTGATATAAGTAGGATTATTAAAAATAATTCCAATTTCGATATCCCTGTTGAAAAAGTGGAACTCTTAAATGATGATGGTGATAGGGATGATTCTAAAAACGAAGGAGAGAATGTATTCGTCGATAGTAGTAAAAAGCCTGATGAATTAGTAAATGAATATCGAAATAATGCTGTAAGATTCTTAGAAAAATTTGAAAACCTTTACCCTGATACTAAAAATGGTAAAAAAATTTTTAATGAAGATATTAAGATATTATACTGGAAATATGCCGATAACGACTTGACTCAAGAACAAATAGCTTTAAGAGTCTTCAATAATAAGAAGCGCTTTCGTACAATTTCTACCAGGCTGGTTTCAATTAATAAAAAATTAAATCTTCTTAAAAGCGTTAACATCTTTAATCCGGATACCGTTGAAATGAATGCCATTTTAGTACTAATTAAGAAAAGATTTATTATTAAATAAGTAATTTATATGTTAAATGGAATTGAAGTGGAAAATAAGTTCCTTAAAAATTTATTGAACAAACCTAAAGAATTTAAGCCCGGACAAGTTTGGCTGCTTAAAAGAGATTCTGATGAGTACCTCCCAATTGAAGTTGTATTAACTGATTCGCAATATACTGATAAAATTGGGATTGTACGTGGGGCTGCCTTATCAAGAGTTAATAACGGTGGCGATACTCATGATGTAATATTAAATAAGAAAAATTACCCGGATACTTTCCCTAATGGAAGGGTTTGCTTAAGATTAACAGACTGTGCTTTTCCTAAAGATAAGCTGGAGTTTTTTATAGATGAACTGACTAAGAGTGACTGGAATAAGGTAAAACAATCTCTCAATATTAAAGATTCTTTCCATACTGAAGCACAATTGGAATTAGTAGGCAGCCTTATAGAAAGACTTTCCCTATTTCGATCTGAGGCTACTGCCTTATATGAAAAATGGCTTGACTCTCAAAATAAAATTTTACTTCTCGTTATTCTTTCAATTATTAATAAAACTAAAACAATCCGAAGTTATTATCGTTTAACCGGTTCCAGCCTTGACGAAACCATTTCATTGGATGAGCTTTGGTCTAAAGTCGAAAAAAATAAAGATAAAGCCATCTGCTTATTTGAAGATAAAATTTTAATAGTTGATTTTATTATGCTTGATAATCTTCCGCATCTAATTTTCTATTCCTCTGTTAAATCAACTATTAACTCTATTGAATTAACAAAAGGCAATAGAACTGTTAAATCGGCTGATGTTGAATTCTCTATTATTAAAGATGGAAAGTTTATAACTCCTTTAGATCCTTCTCTGCTTGAAGCCGGTGAATGGATACTTAAATTTAATATTAATAAAGAACAAAAAACTATTCTTCTAAGGATAGAATGATGATTAATTTATTTTATCCCGATTCTCTTAAAGATGAAGGAAATTACAACCAGGCAATTGCAGCCTATCATAAAACGCTGTTAAATAATTTGAGTTTAAGAGAGAAAGCTGATGTTAACCAAAAAATTGCAGCAGCTAAAGGTTTTTATATCTCCGTGGCTAATATTTCCGTTGGTGAAGTCTTTTTCCCCGTAATAAATGAAGCTAATTCAAGAGGAATAGTATTAACAGGCAAAGTAAGTCTGAATGAAGATAATAAACTATCCGATGAACTTACTGAAAGATGGCAGAAAATTAAAAAGATTACTGCAAATTTTCTTGATAAATATTTGTTTGAAAATATTAAGACTGTAATGGCTCTTGATTGGGGAATCGAACAATACAATTATTCTATCAAGACTATTCCAAATTCTAAAATTGATTTAGATGAATTGGTTGAAGGTGAATCTGTAGAACTTGCAATGTTCATCTCTCTTGTGTCCTTTATTATAAACAAAAACATTGGTAATACTTTTGCTTTTACAGGTAAAGTAAATGATAATTTTTCCGTTGGTTTTGTTACACGAATTCAAGAGAAAAATAATGTAATAAGTGCTGAAAGACCAATGGTTAAAAAGTTCATTGTTCCTTTCGGTAGCAAAACAAATACTAAATTCCAGGTAGAGTTAAATACTCTTGAAAAAGTTGTTAAAATCGTTTTCCCAAATTTCAATAAAATGCTAATAAAAAAGCAAAATGATATAGGTAATAGAAGAATTACTTTGAATACATATAAAACTACAGCTATGGATAGGAAGAAACATTGGGTTGTTAAATTCACACATCAAGATTTACAAAATTCTGAAGCAACAAAAATTCATGATTTTCTTAAAAATAATGCTGAACATTATATTAAAGCAGATGGTGTTATTATTGATGGATTGCTTATTACTTATGCTATCCCAATGCTTGTGTCATTAAGAGA
This sequence comes from Bacteroidota bacterium, assembly GCA_021831685.1. Lineage (GTDB taxonomy): Bacteria > Bacteroidota > Ignavibacteria > Ignavibacteriales > Ignavibacteriaceae > FEN-1297. The sequence continues at coordinate 50,575 of JAKBMG010000064.1, forward strand.
AGTAACAAATCATATATCTGACTTTATTGCCGTCCGCTATGGTCGTAATATCAAAAATGGTTTTGCAGAAGCTTTTGTTATTAGAACAAAAAATATAGGCGGCTCAAGATTTGTCGGTGAGCATTTTGAATATAAAATTAATCCCGAATATGAGCATGTAAAAACCATAACATAAATACAATTATTCTGTTTACAAACTCATAATTGTTCCTAACCACTTCTTTTCATTTTAACTTTACTTCGAACATTATTTCTATGCAGAAATGGATTCCATTCTTTTCTCCGAGTTGAAAATCCATGCCCCTTCATTAATCATAAAATCCGAAAACTGTGAAAAAAATATTTGTAAATAGTTTGGAGAAATATCAAACTCCACACTCCTATCAAGTAAAATAATGGAGTTATAAAGAAATGCCGAAGAATGATATTCAAGATAAAATAAAAATACTGGTGAGACATTTATCTGAAAAGAAATTATCTCGTCCTTTATATGTTCGCTTCAGAACCCATAAGCAAAATTTAATCTTGCCGGTAAATGATATTGCAGTAGTTCCTAACGGTTTAGTAGTATATACTGGCAATGCAAAATATTTCTTCAAATATCTAGATTTTAAAGTAATAACAGGGATTGAAGCCTTATGCGACAGTCAAAGAAAACCATTTTTTCTAAATGATTTTAATGAAGTTGGTGTTAAGGAAGAACTAATTCCTAATTCAGAGTTACTTAACAAGATAAATAATTTACTTTCGACTTAGAACAGCTATTGCCCGTTTATACTGTTGGGGCATGACGGCAAGGGATTATTTCTCTCATTATAACCCGGAAGGCTTAACAATTGCCGAGCGGCTTACAAAAGCTAAAGTAGAATGGTCTATTGTCGGCGAAAATATTGCAGTGGGTGATGATGTCGCTGCCGCTCATATTGGTTTTATGGAGGAACCTCCATTTAAGGAAAATCATCGCTCCATTGTTTTAGATAACCGGTTTACACATTGTGGTATCGGGGTTATTCGCCCTGCAGATGGTTTATCCTTTGTTTCGGAAATATTTTTTAAGCCAAAAGATTTTAAGAATTAATATTTTCAATTGGAGTCATAGGTATGTTCGAAATGATTTTAATATTTCTAAACTCATTATATTTAGCCAAAAGGACCCGGCATCCTTCCAAAAATATTCTTAAAGGATGTCTTTTCGTTCTTATTTCTCCTTTCATACTTTTAATTCTTTTTGCTGTTTTGCTAAAAGGTTGTGCGGCAATTTTAAGCGTTAGGTAAACGATGATTATTATATAGAATCTTTAGCTAAATTTTTGATTCTTATAAACTCAAACTGGAGAAATAATATTGTGCCAAAAGTTAAATGTGTATTTTGCTCCAAAGTTGAATGGTCAGAGAAAATGTATTATTGTAACCATTGCAAATTTTGGATATGCGGTAGCTGTGTAGAAAAATCTGGATTTTTAGGCACTGGTGCTTTTAAGTGTTCAAGATGCCATCATAAATTATTTGATAAATAAATTTTTAAACGTAATTTTTACTCACTCAAAAAATAATTATGGTTAAATTTATCTTATGAATTACAATGATGCTTTAAATATTTATTCTTCAATCAAAGGTACCTCTCTTATTAAATTGAAATCAGATTTAATTAAATCAGCTGTAAGATATTCACGTCTGCGTGTTGAATGGCGTTTAATTGATCTTGAAAGACGTAAAAATTTAAGCCAGGAGAGAACTTCTGCTCACAATGCTTTTATCGATTCATGTAATATACTCGGTAGAGAAATGGCTAAAATCGGTGAAAATAATAGATGGCGTGTACTACTTGGAAGCGAAAGAGAAACAATCGGCGATTTCGCATGCTACCTAAATTGCATCCTCGGTATTGAAGCAGGCTAAATAGGTTTTTTAATTGAAAGGAAGCATTCCATTCCTTCATTTGTCAATTTTTAACGATGTAATTTTAGTCAAAGTAATCTTTAATCCTTCCCGAACTCTAAAGTGCTTCTAACTTACCTATTCTAATTCTTGCCTCTCAAAAAAAATCAAACTCTACTAAAAATCTGTCCGCAAATTTGTCGAATATTATCCTCCGTAGCATAGTATACCAAACTGCGCATCTCTAATGACAAAGTCAACTCAAGCTCCTCAAGAATCTCAATGCTAATAATTGATAAATCAGAAAGAATGAAGAATTCTTGACTTATTCTTGAAAATTCATTGACTTTGATTCTTGCTCATATTAGATTAATTGAAAAATTTGAAGGTTTTCCGATGAGCTACTCAAATATATTGACACCGCGTAGTGAAGTTCTTAAAGGCGAAGGTATTCAAGGTGTAATTGATCTTGAAAATCTTCGAAACCAAAAAAGAAAACACTTGAATCATCACCAAAAGAATTTTTAGACCTTACCTTTCCGACAAGTGATATTAAATATGTTCTTGAGAAGCTGAATGAAAGGTATAATCCCTCTTCTCAAACAGCGGGATTATTTTTATTAGAAGGATTCAAAGGCATTGGAAAATCACATCTCGAATTGCTGATATATCATTTACTTTCAAGCCTGGAATTAGCAAATCAATGGTTAAATATCCAAAATATAAACTTCAAATTGCCTAACGATATTATAGTTCTGAGATGGAAATGTTAACTCCGTGGCCCGTTATAAAAGAGATTAGTTATTCAAAGGAGTAATAATTATGTCAAAGATAAGACAACAGGATAAAAAAGAAAAAATTGTAACAATTCTCGACAAGAATATTGTCAGGAAGATTAAAGACCGCTCTTATAAAGAAGGAAGATCAATAAGTCAAATTATCCAGGATGCGATTCTTAAATATGAAGACCTTGAACCGACAAAACTTGAATTAAGAAAGTCAGCTGTAAATAGGTTCTGCTCAAAGCCATTTAATCTTAATCAAAGCGATATTGAAGAATTATTAATAGAAGATTATTACGAACAATAAATTTATTACAAATACCCCAACAACAGCCGGTTTTAATAGATACTAATATCTTCGTATATGCTGCTCAGAGAAGTTCTCTTCAATGTATTAAACTTTTAGAGAATTTTGCAAACGAGGAACTGTACGGTATAATTCCTACTCATATACTTGTAGAATTAACACATGTAGTAATGCTCGCCGAAGCAAGAGACTTAGACATGATTAAAGGTTCTAATCCGGCAAAGCAGCCATCGGAAAATCCGAATAAAATAAAAGCATTAAATAGATATGAATCGTTAATCCGTGATCTTTTATCTATCGGATTAAAATTAGAATCTCTGCAAAGGGAAGACTTTATAACCGCAATGACGCTTCAACGACACTCAACGGATTGTTAACTAACGACGCTTTATTTCTAGCTGTTGCTACAAGACTTCGAGTCAATGCTATAGTTTCAGCCGATTCTATTTTCAGAAATGTTCAAGGAATTATTCTTTATGCACCGGATGATATAAATGGATAATAAAAAACGAGCTATAGAAGAATCTTTTCCTATTGTTGAAATAAATAAACTTTCTGTTCCTGAACGGAAAGCATTTAAGCCAATATATAAAATGCACAAGCAGAACTAAACTGGCAGCAGAGGACATAGTAGTCCCGAAAGAAAAGTGTTATATTTGCAATAGTAAAAATGATTTAATTGTAATTTTATGTTTTCAGTTGGAAAAATAAATATTGAGAAAGCCATCCTTCTTGCTCCTATGGAAGATATCTCGGATGTTTCTTTTCGTTTGGTTTGTAAAGAACTTGGCGCAGATGTAGTATACACTGAATTTGTAAATTCAGAAGGTTTGATAAGAAAATCTGAAAAAACTCATAAGAAATTAGAAATAATTGAAGAAGAACGTCCTGTTGGTATACAAATTTATGGCAGTGGAATTGACTCAATGGCTTCAGCAGCTAAAATTGCGGAGAAAAAAAATCCAGACCTAATTGATATTAATGCAGGCTGCTGGGTTAAAAATGTTGTTGCACATGGTGCCGGTGCCGGATTGCTAAAAGACCCGCCGTTTATGCAAAAATTAGTTAAAGAAGTTGTTGACTCGGTCTCTCTTCCTGTTACAGTGAAAACACGTCTTGGATTGGATAACGATAGCATCCAAATTTTAGATGTTGCGAAACGTCTGGAAGACGTTGGGGTCAAAGCTTTAACTATCCATTGTAGAACAAGAGTAATGGGACACAAAGGTGAAGCCGACTGGGATTGGATACCGCGAATCAAAGAAGTTGTTAAAATCCCTGTTGTAGTGAATGGAAATGTTCTGACACCTCAAGACGTACAAAAAGCGTTTAACGAAACGGGCGCGGACGGTGTCATGATTGCCCGCGGCGCTATAGGCAATCCGTGGATTTTTTATGAAGCTAAACAAATTCTAAACCATGGCAGCATAACTTCTATTGTTGATGAAAATCTTAAGATTAAAACTTGTTTACGGCATCTGCATCTTGCTATAAAAGTAAAAGGCGAAAAACGAGCCGTTTTGGAACACAGAAAATTTTATTCCGGTTATCTGAAAGGTTTACCTTTCGCTTCACAGATAAGAAAGGAATTAATGGCTATTATGGAATATAATTTTGTGGAAGATATCTTACTCAAATATCTCGAAAGACTACAAAACGAACCCGTAGAAGAAGTAATAACCTAGTATTTCACGGTCCCAATTTTGTAACCACCAAAAACAATTAATACTTTGGAAAAACTTTGTCAAAAAAAATAGCAAGAATTATTTCTACGGTATTTGTTCCTCCGTCCTTTACCCTGATATTTTTTACAGCCCTTTCATTTTATCTTGAGAAAATATTTCAAAAAAGCCTTGTAATGATTTTAGTTGCTCTGATTTTTGGTTTTATTGCCCCAATAATCCTATTTGTCTTTATGCGGAAAAACGGGAAATTGGTAGATATAGATGCTTCGGTCAAAGAGGAAAGAACAGTCCCATTTTTAATAGCAGAGATATTTTATTTGATCGGATTATTAATACTAATCTTTTATAAGATTAATATTATTTCAATAGCATTTTGGTTTTGCTATATTTCCAATACGCTCATAATTATTTTTATTAATAAGTATTGGAAGATTAGCGTTCATGCGATGGGTGCCGCTGGTCCTGCTGCTGCATTTATTCTTCTTTTCGGCTGGATTGGATTATTTATGTTCATTGTCGTGGCTTTAGTCGGATGGTCAAGGATCAAATTGAAATGCCATTCCATAAGCCAAGTAATGGCTGGCGCCTTGTTCGGTTTTATTTCGACATATTTCCAAATTTATTTAATCTTAAAACTTTTCAACCATGCCTGAAAAAAAGGAAATAGTATCCTTGCTTGAGTCCATAAATTGCTTTACTGAAAATGATTTCAAAATATTTCTTTGCAGAAAAATAAAAAGGAAATTAATTTGATGGATATGCTTAAATATACTGAAAAAAATAACGTCGGATTTATCTTACTTAACCGCCCGGAAAAGAGAAACGCTTTACATCCGGAGCTGATTCAACACTTGACAGAAAAATTGATTGAAATTGAAAACGATAACGATGTTAAGGTCGTTATCATTAGCGGCGAAGGGAAAAGTTTCTCAGCTGGTGCGGACTTGGAATATCTAAATAAGCTTAACAATTTTTCTATTTTAAAAAAGGAAGAAGATTCCGTAAATCTCGGAAAAATGTTTCTTCAGCTTTATAATTTATCGAAGCCTACTATTGCCGCTGTAAATGGCGCTGCAATTGCCGGTGGGTGCGGACTTGCAAGCTGCTGCGATTTTGTAATTGCCGGTAAACAGAATGCAAAATTCGGTTACTCCGAAATTAATATAGGTTTTCTTCCGGCAATTGTATCAATTTTTCTAATCAAAAAAATTGGCGAAGGGTATGCCAGGCAAATGCTTTTATCAGGCGAAATTATCTCCCCACAAAGAGCATTTGAGATAGGCTTTGTTAACATCCTTTCAGATGATGTAGTGGAAGATGCATTTTCCCTGGCTGAGAAATTATCTGCAAATTCAGCATTTAGCATGAGTATGTCAAAGAAAATGATCAATAATATCTCTAATTTAGGAGTGGAAAATGCTGTAGATTATTGCATCAATCTAAACACAATCGCAAGAACTTCGGAAGATTTTAAACATGGACTTGAGAAATTTCTTAACAAAAATTGAGGCTTAATAAAATGGATTTGAAACGTTACATCAGAAATGTAAAAGACTTCCCAAAAGAAGGAATAATGTTTAGGGATATTACAACTTTATTGAAAGATCCCGCAGCATTAAAAAAAACTCTTGATGAATTATATGACTTAACAAAAAACCTTGATATAACAAAAGTTGTCGGTATTGAATCCCGCGGATTTATATTTGGCTCTATGCTGGCCGAGAAATTAAACGCCGGCTTTATCCCGATCCGCAAGCTCGGAAAACTTCCTGCTGAAATTGAAAGCCAATCTTATGCCTTGGAATATGGAAATGATACGATTCAAATTCATAAAGATGCAATTAAAATCGGCGAGCGGGTTCTCTTGCATGATGATCTTCTTGCTACCGGAGGTACTGCACTAGCTGCCGCAAACTTAATAGAAAAGCTTGGCGGCGAAGTTGTACAAATTTCTTTTGTTATTGAATTGAGCTTTTTGAATGGTAGAGATAAATTGAAAATGTATGATGTTAAATCTCTGGTAGATTACAAAAACGAAGAATGAATTAATTTTTCTTCCATTTGGAAGGAGCAATAACTATTACGAATTCTCCTTTTATCGTTTTCCCCGGAAGAGAGTTGAGAATTTCAGAAGGTTTCCCTCTCCAAACCTCTTCAA
>JAKBMG010000152.1 GCA_021831685.1 Bacteroidota bacterium
TGTTATTGTTATTTCCGACCTCATCGGAATTGTAATGATTACCTCGACGTATTTCGAATTGAATGAAAGCAAGAAGGAAATATTCCGTGTGCTTTCGGAACAATCCTCATCGCTTATTGAAACAATTTCTTTAAGTAGTCTCAATACGCTTAACTCAAGCGATGAAATTGAAAACTTAATAGCTGAACGTCTGTTAGATAATGCACGGCTAATTAAAAATTTAGACAGCCTGAATCTGCTAACAGAGCGAGATCTCATTCAAATAGGAAAAACAAACAACCTTTACAGAATTAATATTTTTGACAGGAAAGGTAACAGAATATTATCCAACCATATCCCTTTGCCGGGGCACAACCACCCTGAAGGAAATGTTAATCGGTACGAAGAGTTGAAACCACTCCTTACCGGGGAAACGCAACAAATGGTTTTGGGTTTGAGAAACGCTCACTATGCAGCAGGCGAAAGGTTTGCCGTGGCGGTAGTAAGAGCGTTCAATAAAGGTGCTATTGTTATTAACCTTGATGCAAAAGATTTCCTTGAGTTTAGAAAGAAAATAGGCATCGGCAAAATTATTCGCGACATTGCAGATAATGCCGGCATAGAATATATCACTTTGCAGGATAGTGTAGGAATTCTTGCGGCAAGCTCTACCGTTAAGTCGATGGATCCGATAGAGGGGGATAAGTTTCTTGAAAGAGCAATGAACGTAGATTCAATATTCATTAGGGTTGCAGAATTTAACGCTCATGAAGTATATGAAGTAGTCAAGCGTTTGGAAATCAACGGAGTTGTTATCGGATTATATAGAATTGGCATTTCACTTGACGAAATTAAAAATATTGAATCAAAAATGTACCTGAGAATGATCGTCATTTCTCTATTGCTCGCAGCAATTTCTATTATTGTTTTAAGCATAATATTTACAACACAAAATCTAAAGGCAGTTTCGAGGGAGTTCAGCAAGTTTAAAACATTTACCGGCTCCGTATTGCAAAATATGGGCGAGGCAGTGATAGTAGTTAATATGGATGGTACAATTACGCTTTTTAATAAATCTGCGGAAGAGTTGTTCAAAGCAAGAAGCGATGACGTCATTAATCATCAATTAAAAACAATTTTAAGCGGTAAGCTCAATTTTATCGCTGATAAAATAATAAATCTAGAGTCTAATATCGGCGATCTACAAACAGTAATAGAGATTAACGGCCAGGCGAAATATTTATCTTTAAACATCACTAAAAACTTTAACGACCAGAATGCAATAGAAAATTTCACAATTGTAATTGAAGATTTTACCGAAAGAAAAAATTTGGAAGAACAGGCAAGACGCCAAGAAAAGCTTTCAGCGATGGGAGAACTTGCCTCCGGTGTTGCGCATGAAATCCGGAACCCTATAAATGCAATCGGAATGATAGCGCAAAGGCTAAATAAAGAATTTTCCCCCGCAAAAGATATGGAAGAATATCAATCAATTACCAAAATTCTTAAAGATGAAGTAACACGGATAAATAAAATTATCACGCAGTTTCTAAACTATGCCAAGCCGCTGGAAATTCAGCCCCAAACAATTGATGCTAAAAATTATTTTGACGGCATATATCAATTGTACATTGACCAAGCAGTATTAAAGGAAATTCACTTTGAAATATTATCTGATAATTCTTTGAAAATTAAAATTGACCCCGAACTAATGAAACAGGCATTAATGAACATAGTTCAAAACGCAATAGATGCCGTCGGAGAAGATGGGATAGTTTCTATGAAATATTATAAAAAAGATGGAACTTTGTTCATTATTATTGAAGATAACGGCGTCGGCATCTCAGAGGATCAATTAAAAATGATTTTTGATTTGTATTTTACAACAAAGAAAGACGGCAACGGTTTAGGCTTAAGCATAGCCCAGAAAATTATTAGTCAGCATAACGGCTTAATCGAAGTTGAGAGCGAAATTAACAAAGGAACTAAATTTAAAATAAAATTACCGGCATTATGAAAAAATATTCCATATTATTAATCGACGACGAAAAATCTCAGCGGGACATTTTAAGCGGGTATCTTAAAAAGAAAGGCTATACAATCTTTGTGGCATTATCCGGTGAGGAGGGTATTAAGATTACTAATGAAAATTTAATCGACATTATTCTTTCCGATTTTAAGATGCCCGATAAGACGGGAATCGAGGTTCTTGAAGAAGTTAAAAAGATAAATCCGGAAATCAGTTTTATCATGATAACAGCATTCGGGACCGTAGAAAATGCCGTAAAGGCAATGCGCCTTGGTGCAGACGACTATATCTCCAAACCAGTCGACCTTGATGAACTGGATATTCTTATTGAAAAAATTATTGAGCATAAAGACTTGAAGTCTGAAAATGAAATGCTTAAAACGCAACTTCAAGAGAAATATAAGATATCTTCTGTAATTTCCGAATCACCAAATATGGCAGAAGTAATTAATATTGCAGTCAGAGTCGCCGGTAGCAAAGCCACGGTACTTATTACAGGCGAGAGCGGTACCGGAAAAGAAGTAATCGCGAAGTCAATTCACTTCCTAAGTTCAAGGAAAGACAAACCATTTGTTGCAGTAAACATCCCTGCTTTATCTGTTAGTCTTATTGAAAGCGAATTATTTGGCCACGAAAAAGGAGCATTTACCGGCGCCGACAAGATGAGTAAAGGGCGCTTTGAACTTGCTGATAAAGGAACAATTTTTTTGGATGAAATAGGTGATATTCCTCTTGCAACGCAGGTAAAGCTTTTACGCGTGCTGCAAGAACAGCAAATTGAAAGAGTCGGTTCTACTGAAAGTATTAACATTGACGCACGAATAATTGCAGCAACAAATCAAAACTTGGAAAAGAAAATAAAAGAAGGAACTTTTAGAGAAGATTTATTTTACAGACTGAATATCGTATCAATAAAAATTCCGCCTCTTCGTGAAAGGAGAGAAGATATTCTTCCGCTAATAGAGTTTTTCAGCAAAAAATATTCAGAAGAAAACCACAAGAAAGATATTGAAATATCCAAAGAAGCCGTAGATAGATTATTGAAATATAATTATCCCGGCAACGTGCGCGAGCTTGAAAACATTATGGAGAGAGCAATCGTGCTTTCAAGAAGAAATACGATTACTGTAAATGATTTGCCCCTCGCTGTAAAAGGACTTGTAGAAGAGGAAAAATCGGAAAATCTGTTAAGCGGCACTCTGACTGAACAGGTGGAAGCTCTTGAAAAGAGAATGATCTTTAACGCCTTGAAGAAAACCAACGGAAATCAAACTCAAGCCGGGAAGCTGCTAGGCATTACCGAAAGGAACTTGCGGTACAAACTGAATAAATACAATATTCAAAATTAATATAGTTCTAAAATTCGACATTTAAGGCGAGCTTTTCCGCCAATTCGGTCGAGTTTCTATAATCCCCACTCAAAACTTATTGAGAATATTTGATTGTCGTACAAATAAAAGGCATCGTTTGAATTATTCTTTATATAATTCCATTTAATTGATGCTGATAAACCGGTTATTATACTATTCAGATTAGTTAGAAATTCAATTCCCACCGCATATTGTTTGTCATTGCGGCTTTCGTTTAAATAATAACCATCAATAGTTGCCGCAGGCAGATTAGAGAAATTCCTAGCAGAATAACCAAGCTCAATTTTAGAGCTTATTTTTGATGATATTATTTGGGTAAATGCAACTCCAAAGTCATACCCATCATTAGAGTATATATCGTTAAATATTTCTTCTTCATAAAAAATCAAATCACCCGAATATAAATACCTTGTTGCACTTATAAGATTTTTTCTTAGGTTAACATATCCCGACAGACCTGAATTCTCCGCTAATGATTGTGACAGATTAAGGTATAAACTTAGCTGAGAAGTCCCATTCTTCGATAAAGAATCCGCAGTATTTTCCAGATAGTTTTTGAAGTAAATCTCCGAGCCGATCAATAAAGTTGTTTTAGTTGAAAAGGTTGTAGAATATTTTATAAAGCCTTTGTTTTCATTATACGAAAATACAGATAGATTTTTATAATCGTTTTTGCTAAACAAATAGCCTAAAAGTATAAAGCTATCTTCGCTTAGAGAATGGCGGTAATTAGCGTATAAGGACAATTGATTAAAATCAAAGGTAGAATATTCATCACGGTTGTTTCTAAAACTATAATTTATGCCTATGTTTAGGGGGTTATCGTCCTCCACAAAAAGAAATGTATTTACTATCCCGAGTTTATGAGAATTTGAGGACTTAGATAAGTTCTCATTAAAATAGCCGAAATTGTTCATGTAATAGAACTGCAGATTATTTTTTTCGCTTTCGAAATTATAACCGGCACTAAAGGAAACGCTGCTTATAAAGTCAGAGGTTTTCATTGAATTATTATAAATATTATCGTCGTAGTAATTTTCAACTTTTAATGTTATAGGAATCTGCGAATATATTTTATCCTGAGCGCTAAGGAAGATTACTACAGGAATTATTAAGAAATAATTCTTCATCTTCTTCCGCCTTTATCTCCGGAGGCACCCCTTTTATATTGATGCCGCTGCTGCATTTTCTCAAAACTCATTCCGTTAGCTCGGTGATCGCAAATACCGTCTCCGTCTTTGTCGATAAAAACATCTTTCCTTTTTTTCTGTTTGTCGAAAGTAGGATCTGTTTTTTCATCCAATGTTTTTTCAGTTTTGTCTTCCGTCTTTACCTTAGTGGAATCATCGGCCGGAAAACTTAAAAAACTCATTAAAATTATAAATGACATCGTAATAATCAATTTCATTTGGACACCTTTGTTTGAGGTAAAGTAATCAAATGCAATGCCAATGTAATTATTATTCAGTCACATTACGCAAATGGATATTATAGTATTGGAAATAATATTTTTGTTTTTTATGTCAAAATACTTTTTTTGTTAAATTTTCTCAATTTCATTGCGTTTCATTCAAAATTCAAAATTGCGGCTTGCCGCGCTATGGTTAATTGTGAAAATAACAAAATTAGTTTCTTAGGTGTCCGGTTAAATGGTTTATATTGACGGTCACAGAAATTTAAGGCGTCATTTTGTACGTTAATTACCGCAATAAATAATATATTAGGAGAAGCAATTATGAAAAAACTATTTGTTCTTTGTGTAGCAATTCTGTCTATTCTGTTTGTTACAAATTTTTCCGTTGCCGCAATTAATCATCCCGGTGGCAAAACCGCATTATCATCTAAATCAGCCATTTATAAATCTGTAAAGAAAACTCAAAAATATGTTTTCAAAGCTATCCTTACAGGGAAGTTTAAATCTCCGGCAGTTAAAACAAAATCAAAGGGAAATGCAGTCTTTGTTTTTAGCAAGGATGGAAAAGAACTTTTTTACAAACTTTACGTTTACGGCATTGACAGTGTTGCAATGGCGCACATTCATCACGGTACTATGGGAAAAGAAGGACAAATTGCTGCGTGGCTTTATAAAGGTAAAATTACCGGCAAGTTTAATGGACTGCTCTCAAAAGGTACTTTAACGAATAAGGATATTAACCTTGATAGCTTAAGAACCTGGATTAAATCTGGCGATGCTTATGTCCTTGTTCATACTCAGATGAATCCAAACGGTGAAATAGGCGGCTTGATTAAATAGATCAAAATATAATAAAGAATAAAAATGGCAAGTGAAACAAAAATAACAACTCTTTTCCTTGATGTTGGTGGAGTGCTATTGACAAATGGCTGGGACCGCAAAGCACGCTATCTTGCCGTAAAAAAATTTAAACTCGATTTAGAAGAGATTAACGAACGTCACCATTTAACCTTTGATACTTACGAAGCCGGTAAGTTGAATTTGAATGAATATCTTGAAAGAGTTGTCTTTTATGAAAAAAGAAACTTTACTAAGGAAGATTTTGAAAATTTTATGTTCACTCAATCCAATGCACTTCCCAAAATGATTGACTTTATAAATTCTTTGAAAAAAAAATTCAATCTAAAAGTGACTGCAGTAAGCAATGAAGGAAGAGAATTAACAGAGTACCGGATCAAACAATTTAAACTGAATGAAATTTTTGATTCCTTTGTTGCCTCAAGCTTTGTTCACTTTCGCAAACCTGATGTAGATATTTATAAAATTGCCCTTGATATTTCACAAGTTATGCCGCAACAAGTAGCGTACCTTGATGACCGGTTAATGTTTGTCCAGGTCGCACGCTCGCTTGGCATTAAAGGAATTCATCATAAAAGCTTAAGCTCTACAAAAGAACAGCTTGCAAAACTGGGTCTCACATTATAATAAAATTTATTTTGCGATTTAACCCGGTAATATTTTAAAGGAGTATAATTAATGGATAATTCATTTTATGAACTTGGTATGGTTGGTTTAGGGGTAATGGGGCGAAATTTGGTATTAAATTTTGCCGATCATGGTTTCCCGGTTGCTGGATTTGATAAAGATACAACAAAAGTTTCTGCGCTAAACAGTGAAGGCGAAGGGAAAAAAGTAAAGGGTGTAAATTCACTTAATGAATTTATTTCAATTCTAAAAAAACCCCGTGTTATAATGATGCTTGTCCCCGCCGGTGCCCCGGTTGATTCGGTAATAAATGATGTGTTGCCATTTTTGGAACCTGGCGATTTGATTATCGACGGCGGAAATTCTCATTTCACTGATACCAATAAAAGATTTATCGAGCTTGGAAATAAAAAAATCCATTTTTTGGGTATCGGAATATCAGGAGGAGAGCATGGCGCACGCTTTGGTCCAAGTATGATGCCCGGAGGTCCCGCCGAAGCTTATGAGAGAGTTCACCCCATTTTTGAAGCTGCTTCCGCTAAGGTCAAAGGAAGTAATTGCGTTGAATATCTTGGCCCGGGTTCTGCAGGTCATTATGTTAAAATGGTTCACAACGGAATTGAGTATGGCTTAATGCAGTTAATTTCTGAATCCTACGATCTTTTAAAGCGTGGGTTAAATCTTTCGAATGATGAACTTCATAAAATTTATCAGTCATGGAATGAAGCCGAGCTTCAATCCTTCCTTATTGAAATTACTGCTAATATTTTTATGCAACCCGATGATAAAAAATCCGGTATGCTGATCGATAAAATTTTGGATAAGGCAAAACAAAAAGGAACTGGAAAATGGACTTCGCAGGATGCAATGAATTTGCAAGTGCCTCTAAACACTATTGATGCTGCCGTAGCTATGCGGGATATGTCGGCTTATAAGCCTGAAAGAGAAAATGCGGCGAAAATATTTTCCAAGACATCTTTTTCGCTCAGCGGACACAAAAATGATTTTATCACCAGACTTCGCGGCGCCTTATATTTTTCGATGATTACCACTTACGCTCAGGGGATGGCAATGCTGCTGTCAGCTTCAAAAGAATATGATTATAATTTGAAGCTGCAGGATGTTGCAAGAATTTGGCGAGGCGGATGTATAATAAGAGCGGCTTTACTGGAAGAAATAACTAAAGCATTTGATAAATCTCCAGGTCTCTCCAATCTTTTAATCGATCCGGGAATTTCAACAGAAATTAAAAAAAGATCTAACGATATTCGATTCATAACAAAAGCGGCAATTGATCTGGAAATTCCTGTTCCGGCTTTTTCGGCATCATTAGCCTATTTCGATTCTTACAAGAGTGCATGGCTCCCGGCTAATTTGGTGCAGGCGCAGAGAGATCTATTTGGTGCACACACTTATGAACGCGTGGATGAAGTAGGAGTTTACCACACACAATGGAATCAAAAATAAGGAGTTAAAAATGCAGTCTGCTCGCAAACCTGATCCTACAATAATTATTATCTTTGGCGGCGGCGGCGATCTGTGCTGGCGTAAGTTAATGCCCGCAATTTATAATTTATACCTTGATAATTGGCTGCCGGATAATTTTGCCGTTATAGGGCTGGATATTAAAGAAATGTCCGACGATCAATTCCGCGAGCGTATTCTTGACGGCATAAACCAATTCTCCAGAAGAGGTAAAGCCATCGAAGACGAGTGGAAAAAGTTTGCTTCATCTTTAAGCTACCAAAAAGCTGACTTTATGGATGCGGAAACATATCAAAGGCTTTCTCAACAATTAACTAACATTGAAGCGCCCTGGGGGAAAAAATCAAACCGTGTTTTTTATCTCGCAATCCCTCCGACTTTTATCGAACCGATTACGGAAAATCTAAGCTCTTCTCACATTGCCCAGGATGATTTGCTTGATAGAATTGTAATTGAAAAACCCTTCGGGCATGATCTTGATAGCGCGCGTAAGCTTAACAAAATTATCAATAACATTTTTGACGAATGCCAGATTTACCGGATCGACCATTACCTCGGTAAAGAAACTGTCCAAAATATGATGGCTTTCCGGTTTGCAAATGCCCTGTTTGAACCGATATGGAACAGGAATTTTATAGACCATATCCAAATTACTGTGGCTGAGGAAGTTGGCGTTGAGCATCGCGGAAGCTATTACGACCACGCCGGTGCGCTTCGCGATATGATTCAAAATCATATCCTGCAGCTCCTCTGCTTAACTGCAATGGAACCTCCCGTTTCTTTTTCCGCAGATGAAGTTAGAAATAAAAAAGTAGATGTGCTTCGGGCAATGAGAAAGTTTAATCCCGATGATGTTCATAAAAATGTAGTTCGCGGGCAATATGGCGGAGGATGGCTCCAAGGAGAAAAAGTTGTCAGCTATAAGGAAGAGCCCGGTGTAAATCCCAAATCAAATATCGAGACTTTTGCCGCCGTGAAATTTTATGTTGATAATTGGCGTTGGCAAGACGTTCCTTTTTATGTTCGAACCGGAAAAAGATTAGCTCAAAAAACTTCGGTCATAACAATTCAATTTCGTCCTGTACCTCATAGCGCTTTTCCAAGTGAATCAATAGAAAACTGGCAGCCCAACAGATTAGTTATAAATATTCAACCCGAAATGGGAATACGATTACGTTTTCAGGCAAAGCAGCCCGGGTTAAAAATGCTTTTAACTCCGGTTGATATGATTTTTAATTACGGAAACTCATACACTACCGAGCCGCCTGAAGCTTATGAAACACTCTTGCTTGATATTATGCTCGGCGATGCAACTCTATTTATGCGTTCAGATCAAGTTGAAGCTGCTTGGCAATTGCTGATGCCTATAATTGAAGCATGGGAATCTTCCGCGCCGGTAGATTTTCCGAATTATTCAGCAGGCACTTGGGGACCGGAAACCTCCGAGTCATTGATTGCACGCGACGGAAAAAATTGGCTCATTTTACCGGCGCCGAATAATAATCCAAAATAAATTTTTATCCCCGGCTAATTGATAATCTTCATTTAAAATAATATTTTGACTAAAGAAAGTTATCAGTCATTAATTATATTAAAAATGACTTACATAATTCACCTTACGCAAAAGGTTATTATTACATAGTGAGAAACCTTGTATATATAATGTTATTATTTAGTTACTCAAATTAACCATCGTTGAAGGTAAGCCGTTAAGACAGCTGATTTATATTATTCTGAACAAGTAGCCCACGACTTCAAGTCGTGGGTTGCTTAATGTAAAACCTTATATATTAACCGTTTCAACGGTTTTTAATACTTAAATATAAACTAGCGGTCAACTTGAGTTAGTAAAAATATTTTTTAATTATTTAGAAAGGCATCGTCATGAAAACAGTCAGCGAAATATTAAAATTAAAAGGTAGCGAAGTCTTTACTATCTCTCCGGATGATACCGTTTTTGATGCCCTAAAAATTATGGCTGATAAACAAATCGGCGCACTGCTGGCTGTAGATAATGGTGAGGTTGCTGGCATTATGTCGGAACGTGATTACGCCCGCAAAGTGATTCTGCATGGGAAATTATCAAAAGATACGCTGGTAAGAGAAATTATGTCCTCCAAAGTTCTTTACGTTACTAAGGAACAAAGCACCGAAGATTGTATGGCTCTGATGATCAACAAACGAATTAGACATTTACCTGTGTATGAGAACGAAAGACTCATAGGACTAATTTCAATCGGAGATGTTGTAAAAGCCGTTATTGATGAAAAAGAATTTATTATTGATCAGTTGGTAAATTACATTACTGGAAAGCCAACCATTAAATAAAATATGACCTGTTTCCGGTTTATATCTTAAGGGCACTTCTAATAACTCCTCTGCCAAAAAAAGTAGAATAATGAAATGTTGGAGATTTTTCCATTATTCCACCCATACTGCCGTTTTGCCGTAAAGGCATTTTTTTATATTCTTTGATGTAGAG
The DNA here is from genome assembly GCA_021831685.1 of Bacteroidota bacterium. GTDB lineage: Bacteria > Bacteroidota > Ignavibacteria > Ignavibacteriales > Ignavibacteriaceae > FEN-1297. The sequence continues at coordinate 10,245 of JAKBMG010000152.1, forward strand.
TACAGTCCTGAAAAATTGTTAAACCAATTAGAAATTGTTTCAGTCTAAAAGATAGTTCTTAAGATTTATTCTATTATTTATAACTGGAATGAATAATATTTTCCTATAATCTTAAATTTATTTTTGGTTAGAACCAATTAAAATATAGGATATGAAAATGAAAACGAACATGAATAAAGTTCTAATTACCGGGGTCTCCTTATTTTTCCTTTTGACCTTGTTTGCGCAATTAACATTTGCCAAAAGTAGTAACGGACATCCATCTAAAAGTACCTTGAAAATATTTGTCGAGTATAGGTTGGCTAAAGACCATTTGCTGAATGATAATAATATAAATGTTGAGATAAACGGTAACAAAATTATACTTACAGGGACAGAACAAACTATATACGAAAGAAATCAGGCTGCTCAAGAGACACAGGATGTAGCTGAGAATTATGTCGTTGTAAATAACATTACTGTAACCAGCCCTTTTGTTTCCGATTCGGCAGTTGTTAAAAACGTTCAGAAAAGAATATTTAAAAATGTCTTTTACGGAGTATTTGATTGGGTTACCGTTCATTATAAAAACGGTATTGTAACCTTAAAAGGATGGGTTCATTTGCCCTGGTATAGGTCCCAGTTTCAAAAGGAAGCAGAAAAAGTGGTTGGAGTTAAAAGTGTGAATAATGAACTTCAAAATACTTTTGGTCCTGGAAATATCGGAAGAAGGGCAGCCCGGCTTATTTACAACGATCCGATGTTTGAAGGAATGGAGTATGATTCAAATCCTCCAATTCATATAATTGTAAATAACGGAACAGTGCTTCTCGAAGGCTCTGTAATGTCGGATGCGCAAAGTGGTTGGGCATCTAACCTTGTCCGGTATTACACAGGTGCAATAACCATAAAAGATAATTTGAGTGTTATTAAGGGTTAAAAGAATCCGTTGTAGAGGACTTTCTATTTTGCGCGAAGGTGATTAGAACTATAATCCTTTGACGAAATAGAAACCTCTACAACAACGATATTTTTTAATGACTCACCTAACGCAAAAGGTTATTATTACATAGTGAGAAACCTCCGAGGTTTTCCTAAACCTCGGAGGTTTTGCACTTTACTTCCATTATATTGGAAATTATCGGCGTAAGATGAGTTAATAATATACTTAAGTACACTTCTAATAATTCCTCTGCTAATCAAAGTAGTATAATAGAACGTTGGAGATTTTCCCACTATTCCATTCCTCCATCACTCCACTATTCCAATCCCCCCCCTCCTGTTTTTTGGCGTTCCCTTAATTGACAACATACCCTCAAAAACTTTAATCCCGTGTCTCAAACAAAATCTTGTAGTCTTTCTCTTTCCCTTTTTTCCACCAATTTTCAGGAATTACTTTCCAATTGCCTAACGCCTCTGGTGTGACGGATTTCTTTTTCTCAATCCATTTCATCAAATAATAGCGAAGATCCTTTTGAGTAGAAGTAATAATTCTCTTTGGAATCTCTTCTTTTGGAATTTTTGCTCCCAAAGTTAAGTGACCCCCGCCTCCGTTTCCCCGGTATGAGTTCATGGCAACCTTGTAATATTTATCCATATAAAACGGTTTCCCATTTGAAAATGATTCTATTGTAACTCTTTCTCCTACAGGTTTTGTAACATCCACAGTGTAATTAATCCCGGCGGCAGAGGAAAAATTATAATAGTTGGTTGCAAGCTGCGCTTCATGATATGAGTATTTTATTTCTCCTGTCGAATCCTTTTTAAATTTCAAAAGATCATCGTCATAGTTTTTCATTTGGTTAAACCAATTGCCGAAAGAATATTCAAGATAATCTTTTATTTCCTTCCCGCTCATTTTCATTGTGTATAAAAGATTTTCAAATCTGTAAAGATTAAACATGTCACGGACGTAAACAGTTCCTTTTTTAATTTCGGCATTAAAAGACAGCGGCTCTGAGAAAGAAACATCAGCATGTGTTAAATCAAGCTGGATTTTTTGGATGAGATCAACAAATGGAGAATCACCGAACATAGACTCGCGCGTTGAAATTGTCTTTGTAAAAACCCCTATAGGCTTAGAAACATAATTTTTCACCTCTTCAATTACAGGACCAAATTTTTTCATATAACCGTCATCCGGTATATAATTTTTGCTTGCAACAATTTCCCCGGTAATTTCCTTCTTCCATGATGATGAAGAAGAATCGTAATGAAGCGTAACCGTTGCTACCGCAGCGTTTCGTGCTGCATTGGCGGGATCGAGAATTAAGACCTTTTTCCCCTCTGAATTTTTTACGTCGAAATTCCAAACCTTATGATCATGCCCCGCGAGTACAATATCAAAACCGGGAATCTGTTCAGCTACAAGCTTTGATGCATTTTCCAATAACGGCGTGTTTGCTGTTTGCCCGTTATAATTATATTCAATTCCCGAGTGAAAAAGTCCTATCAATAAATCAGGTTTCTCTTTTTCTTTAATAATTGCAACCCATTTCTTCGCAGTTTCAATCATATCGTCAAATCGAATTCCGCTCCATATTTTTTCCGGCAACCAATTTGGAATAGC
>JAKBMG010000217.1 GCA_021831685.1 Bacteroidota bacterium
CTGGTCGTTAGAAGGTGCAGATAGCGTTATTGCGCTGCGTTGCTGTATGTATAGCAATCAATGGGAAGATTTTTGGGAAAAACGGGCAGCTTAGCGATATTTGAAATAATTTTTCTGTCGCACACCCAACTTAGGGCATATTCTTTTTTATGAAACTCAAAATTTTTATATTCGTTTATCATAACTGAATCTTTTATGAAAATTTATAATTATCTGCTAAATACTATTTCGCAAAAAGGCGCGGCTTATTTAGTTTTGCTTGATCCGGACAAATTGACCGATAATGATTTATCCCGGTTTATCACTCATTGTGAACATTCCGGTGTAGATGGATTTTTGGTCGGAGGAAGCTTAATGATTAACGGCAACTTTGACACCTTCCTGGCTAATGTGAAAACTATTACAAACTTGCCTGTTATAATCTTCCCGGGAAGCGAAAATCAGGTTTGTCAATCTGCGGATGCAATTCTATTTATTTCCGTAGTAAGCGGAAGAAATGCGGAACACTTAATAGGCAAGCATGTTTTAGCAGCTCCCTTGATTAGGAAATATAATTTGGAACCGATTTCAACCGGATATATTATCGTAGAATCAGGCTCAATTACCACGGCAGAATATATGAGCGGAAGTTTTCCCGTTCCAAAAAACAAACCTGAAATCGCGGCAGCTACAGCACTTGCAGCAGAATATCTCGGTATGAAATTGATCTATCTTGAAGCCGGCTCCGGCGCTGATAATCCAGTATCAAACGAAATGGTTAAAGCAGTCGCAAGAATTTGCAGTGTTCCAGTAATAGTCGGCGGCGGGATTAGGTCTCCACAAATCGCGCGTGAAAAAATTGAAAGTGGCGCTAAGATTATTGTAACCGGAAATTTTTTAGAAGATGAAAATAACTGGAGTTTGATAAAAGAGTTTGCAAATGCAGTTCATATAAAACTGCCTATTACTGTTTAGAAAGAAAACTTAATCATTAAATTGGAAAATATGGATAAGAAAAAATTCGCAATAGATTCGCTTATTGAAAGCTCAGAAACAAAAATTAAAATACAGAACGAATGCTTACCCGGCATACTTGCCTCGATTGATCTTTTAGTTGATGCTTATAAGAATGGAAAGAAACTTCTTCTTTGCGGCAACGGCGGAAGCGCTGCTGATTGTCAGCATATAGCAACGGAATTAATGATTAGATTAAATCATAATATTAGCCGTCCCGCTCTTGCAGCAATAGCTTTAACAACCGATACATCTAATCTAACAGCCGGAGGCAACGACATCGGTTACGAAAATGTTTTTGCCCGCAATGTTGAAGGCTTGGGAAATAACGGTGACGTCCTTCTTGCCATCTCTACGAGCGGGAACTCTCCAAACGTTATTAAAGCTGTTGAAATGGCGCATTCCAAAAAAATGAAGGTAATCGGATTTCTCGGCGGTTCCGGCGGGAAATTAAAATCAATCGTGGATATTCCTATTGTCGTTCCGTCAAAGAATACACAGCGTATTCAAGAAGGACATATAACTATTGCGCATATTATTTGTGAATTAACAGAAGACGAACTTTACGGAAAGTAGAATGCAGTCGTTTTTTAATTTATATATTCAATTACCATTCCCATAAATAAATCAATCCCCATTCCAATAGATACACCTATTCCCATCCCCATAGATAAATCTATGGGCTGCTTTTTTCTTCTATCTAGATATTGCCTTACCATGAAAGATCAGACTACTCTTGCCTATACTTCAATAGTAAAGCCAACTTCCGTTTATATACTTCTTTACTATAAAATGGCAGCCCACGACCTCGGTCGTGGGAATAGAAATACGAACTAAACTATAAGTCGTTTCAACGACTTACCAATATCACAACCCGTATTTTTTAATATGTATTTACCATCCCCCATCCCCATAGATAAATCTATGGGCTGCTTTTTTCTTCTATCTAGATATTGCCTTACCATGAAAGGTCAGACTACGCTAGCCGATACCTCAATAGTAAAGCCAACTTCCATTTAGATATTCCTTAACATTGAATAGGCAGCCCACGACCTCGGTCGTGGGAATAGAAATACGAACTAATCTTTAAGTCGTTTCAACGACTTACCATTACCAACCCATATTTTTTAATAAACAATTCCACCTCTTCCTTGTAACTTATTTTCCTATGATGTTCTTTCTGATTCTTTATATACTCCTCAACTTGTTTTACTATCGACTCACTAACCGAGAATGCGCCATATCCTATTTGCCATGCAAATTTTTCATTTGTAAAATTCATCTGGTTACACCAATGTGATGATTCGCCCTTCACATTTTTAAATATGTCCCCAATTGAATAAGTAGGGCTTAATAAAAACAAAACGTGTAAATGATTTTCAATACCATTTATACTTCTAACCTTACAATCCAATTCTTTTTCCAATTCTTCTTTTATATGTTGATATAGTTGCTTCTCAAAATCCTTCCGAATTAATGGAAGGCTATCCTTCGTTCCGAATACTCCATGTATCCATATTTTTGTTAATGAATGCGGCATAAATTATAAACCACTGAAGTGGTTCCCATTTTTTGTTGTATGTATTTACAATCCATCATTCCCATAGATAAATCTATGGGCTGCTTTTTTCTTTTATTTAGATATTTCCTTACCATGATAGAGCAGACTATTCTGGTCCACACATTAGAAGCAAACTAATTCCCATTTATATACTTCTTAACAGAGAACAGGCAGCCCACGACCTCGGTCGTGGGAATAGAAATACGAACTAAACTTGAAGTCGTTTCAACGACTTACCAATATCACAATATTTTATAATATATTTTTACAATCCCCATTCCCATAAATAAATCTATGGGTTGCTTTTTTCTTCTATCTAGATATTGCCTTAGCATTAAAGATCAGTCCATATTTCCCTATGTCACAGTAGTAAAGCTTACTTCAGTTTATATACTTCTTAACAGAGAACAAGCAGCCCACGACCTCGGTCGTGGGTATAGAAATACGAACTAATCTATAAGTCGTTTCAACGACTTACCAATATCACAACCCGTATATTTAATATGAATTTACAATCCCATTCTCATAAATAAATCTATGGGCGCTATTTTCTTCTATTTAGGTATTCCTTTACGATGAAAGATCAGACCATATTTCCCTATGTCACAGTAGTAAAGCTTACTTCAGTTTATATACTTCTTAACAGTGAACAGGCAGCCCACGACCTCGGTCGTGGGGACAAAAATGCCAACCGAATCCTATAAGTCGTTTCAACGACTTATCATTTTCTTTTCCATGAAATTTTATCACCGGTTTTAATTTTATATTTGTCAGTAAATCCTAAGCTCACCTCAATTACATACATTGCGGGCGCCGTTGAAGCATAAGTTTGATCGGATAAAGTTTTATCAGCATGCTGTATAGTTACAATTTTGTCCTTAGAATTCACAAAAATCATATCCAACGGTATATATGTATTTCTCATCCAAAAATTTTGTATAGTGTCAATAGGAAAAATAAAAAGCATACCTTGATTTTCTTCCATGCTCTTGCGGAACATTAAACCGAGCTCCCTGTCAAAATCATTGTCTGCAATTTGAATATCAATAGTTGACTTTACCGCGTTACTCGCAGAGTCAATAAATGTTAATTCGCCGTCTTTTCTAAACATAAAATCTTTATTGCCGTTATCCTTTTTAGGGAGATTAGTTATTATAAGAAATAAAATTACTGCCGCCAACAGAACAGCAGCTATAATTTTAATTGTACCGTTTATTTTTTTCTCCCCTTCTTTTTTCACCGAAGAACTCTTTGACTGAATTTTTACATTCTTTTGCATTAGACCGCCGATTATATTAAAAATTTATGAGACAAACATATAAAAATTTATTCACAACAAAATGAATTTATTTCTCTATAACTTTGTATCAATAAAAAAACAAACTTCATTTTTGTGATAAATTATGAAACCCAAAATAATAGAGCGCCAAAAAATAAATCTGAATGATACTCAAACAAAGATGCTTATCAGCGGCTGGGGAAAGGAAGTTTTTGAAAATTCGGCTGTAGAGAAAATTGTTTATTTATCCGACGGACTAAAAGTCAAAGGATATGTTGCTTATCCTGCAGATAAATCAAAAAAATATCCTTGTGTAATTTGGAATAGAGGAGGCGTAAAGAATGACGGAGCTATTGACAGCTTTACTGCTCGCGGAATATTCGGGCAGCTTGCAAGTTGGGGATATGTTGTATTTGCATCTCAATATCGTGGAAATGCCGGAGGCGAAGGTAACCCACAGCTTGGCGGTGAAGAAGTGAATGATATTCTAAATTTAATTCCGCTTGCCAGAGAATTTTCTTTTGCGGATGATGATATTTGGGGAATCGAAGGCTGGAGCCGCGGAGGGATGATGACATATTTAACTTTGAAAAAAAATCACAACTTTAATTGTGCTGTTTTGGTTGGTGCAATTTCAAATTTCAGACAGCACTTTGAAAAAAATCCGCAGTCGGAAGATCATTATAAAGAATTTATAGGTGATAAAAACATTGATGAAGAAATTGAAAAACGTTCCGCGATAAATTTTGTAGACCAGCTTCCGAATATTCCCTACTTAATTGTCCACGGAGTTGATGATAAAATTGTTTCACCGTTGCAAGCAATAGAAATGTCCCGGAAAATGATTTCTTTGAAAATCCCTCACCGGTTAATTCTTTTTGAAGGCGGCGATCACTTTCTTAAAAATCACCGAAAAGAATTAGACCTGATGAGAAAATTTTGGTATGATAAGTATCTGAAATAATATCAAATGAATTTCCCTGCTGTATCTTCCGCAGAAGAATCTTTGTAGCAACCAAACAACTTTACATTTGTTCATAATTGATCGCAGAGGCTATAACCAGTCTCAATATATGTAAAAACAAAAATTGTAAAGTTTATTCCCCCTTTGCAAATTATCTACGTAAAACTACGTAGATAAAACTACGTAAAATTACTGATGTTTTTAGTAAACAATTATTTTATGTTCACATTGTCTTTTAGGATATAAAATTTTGAAAGGGAAAATAGGTGAGTAAATTTTATGAATTTGTCTTATCACGAAGACATCAATCCTTGTCCTTATTGCTATCCTTAATAACGCTTTTCATATTACAAAGCTGTAAAAGCCCAACCGGCCCAGTAGAGTCTCAGCCCGGTAGAAGAGATTATACCTGAAAGGATATATTCATACCTGCAGAAATAAAGACAATCGGGTATACAATAATTTATCACTGGACATTAAAATAGGGGGCATAATATGAGAGACAATTAAGCGGTAGCGCGTCATCACCGCTACATTACTTTTGAAAAATTTACTAATGAGGAATAAATGAAACTTATTGCAAAACTAATATTTCTACTTATACTTAGTGCTGTTTTCTTTTCATGCAAGAAAAACCCGGTAGGTCCCGATGACAGCAATGCTGCGCCAGGAAGAAGAGACTACACATGGGTTGCCGATACAATAAATAATCCATTTTTAGATTTCTATAATATCTGGGGAAACTCGCCAAGCAATGTTTGGACAACAGGTTCCTTGATGAGCGATGGAGTTTACTATTATAACGGTCAAAATTGGGGCTTAGATAACCGTGTTTATATCAGCGATCCGGATGCAGTCTGGGGCTATGGAAATAGTGTTTGGATAGGCAATGATAAAGGCTGTATATGGAAATTTACTGATTCAGCATATATAGAAGAGCTTAAAGATTTTAAAGTAAATGGAAATTTCATAGATTTTGTTGGAATGACAGGGACGTCAAACAATGAAATATACGCTGCCGGATATAATTACACTAATCCGGTAATAATGAAGTATGATGGAAGTTCATGGCAATTGGATAAAACATTATCGGATACAGCCATATTTAATAAAATAATATATTGTTGCAGAAATGACAAGTACTATTTGGTATCTGCATTAATTGATTATACTACCCGTATATATGAATACGACAGAAAAGATTTAAAATTGATTTATAATAATCCTCCAAGTAATGCAGGTCCCACAATAGCATCAATAGATGGTTATCCTTATATAGTTGTAGGTAACAAAATATATAGATACTATAACGGGAATATGGAATTCATATTTGAAGTAGATAATCCAAACTTTGGTGGCGTTGTATGGGGCAGAAGCAGGAACGATATCTTCATAAGAATGCAGGATGGAATTGTTGAATATAATGGAAGCGATTGGAAATATTTATATAAATCCACAACGCCGGTAATACTTTCACCTAATAGTGCAATTTTTACTAATGATGTTTTTTTTCCGGCAAAAATAAGAACAACGGGTTATCCAATAATTTATCACGGGGCATTAAAATAGTGGAGGTAATATGACAAGGACTTGAAAAAATTTAGCGGTAGTGCGTCACCACTACCGCCCGTAAGGAACGCTCTAAGCGGTCAAGCTTAACATTTGTTTTCCAAATGCAGGGGCGTTCTACGTTTATAAATCTAACAAAATATTTATTAACAAAACAGGAGTTTAAAATGAGAAAATTATTTGCATCAATTCTGGTCTTAATAATTGGAAACCTTGGGCTTGCTCAAACCTTTCAGATTTCGGGAAGCATAACCGGTCTGGTATGGGATAACGCCAACAATCTATATTATGTAAGCCAGCAGGGTCCCTACATCGGTCAGACCCCTGGATATAATGATTATGTAATTTGCGTTATTGATTTAGGTCAGCAGACAGGAGGAAAAGTGACATCAGTTTCTTCCGGCAGTATAACATTGCAGCTTGATGGGTCTAATGACGGATCATTATGGACAGCAAACTTCTTAGGCGATGTAACAAGTCAAAACTATCAAACACAGGTTAATGCTATTCAAGCGATGAGTGGAACCTGGTCAAATGAAACAGTGCCGATAACCTTGCCTATCAGCATGTATCAGATAGTAAATAATAAAATTACAATCGGCGTAAAAAAGCAAAACGGTGTTCCTCAAAGGGTGGTTTCATGTTCGGGAAGCATTACTGCAACTGTCAGTCCAAAGGTTTCTTTAAATGTTACTTACAATCAGGGAAGCGGAAATATTGTCGCTTATGTTGGTAGTACTTATAATGCGCCTTCAGTTCCTGCGCAGGTAAATGGTTATGAAGGGGATCAAATCACTGTTGGTGCGCTTTCACCTACCATGCCCGAATACCAATTGGTTTATAACGAAAATCTTGCGCCCCTTAATAAAAGTATTTGGAAGATAAAAAATACAAGTGGCACTTATACTGTTCAAACTCTGACCCCTGCTTCCAATACTTTTTCTATGATAAAAAGCCAGGACAACTGGACATATGAAGCACAGATGAAGAAGTTATGCAATATCACCTTCCAAAATAATTTTATTGGTGTTGGACATGGTAATCAAATTATTGTTAACGGTAATCAAGTTAATTCTCCCTCTTCCAATAATATGGTTGTAGAACAAAATGCTATTTCCGCTGCAGCAACAGGCACAGAAATAAATGGAATTTACTACAACCTTTCTAAATGGACGGATGCAAACAATAATACTCTCTCTAGTTACGATACTTTAACTTTTTATCCCACTAGTAATATGACTTATACAGCTAATTTTATTGGAGTGCCTCCTTTCAACATAATAGGCATGGGCTATAATATAGTTGTTGGTCAACCCATTACAATGCATTGGACAGATAATCCAAACCCGAATGTTACTTATCAAATATGGAGAAATATTAAGGGTGGATCAGGAGCAGAGTTAATAGCAACCCATTTAATCCATCAACAATAATAAACTATCAACTTCCGAAAGCCGGTCTAGTATCGTTAAGGATATTTGGCTCAATGGGTAGGGAGGTAAAAACACTTGTTAATGAACAAAAAGATAAAGGATCATACAATATAAGCTTTGATGCATCTCATCTATCAAGCGGCGTATATTTCTATCAGCTAAGAGCTGGAGACTTTGTTTCAATAAAGAAGATGGTTTTACTCAAATAATGATTGAATGATTTACTGAAAGTATATTCCCCATTGGCAAATTATCTACGTAAAACTACGTAGATAAATCTACGTAAAATTACTTACGTAAAATTACGTAAAATTACTGATGTTTTTAGTAAACAATTATTTTATGTTCACATTGTCTTTTAGGATATAAAATTTTGAAAGGGAAAATAGGTGAGTAAATTTTATGAATTTGTCTTATCACGAAGACATCAATCCTTGTCGTTATTGCTATCCTTAATAACGCTTTTCATATTACAAAGTTGTAAAAGCCCAACCGGCCCAGTAGAGTCTCAGCCCGGTAGAAGAGACTACACTTGGACGGTAGATACGTTATTTTCACCAGTAAATGTACTATCAACAATCTGGGGTGCATCGCCAAATGATGTTTGGATAACGGGCGCAGGAGGTACGGTAAAGGATAGGCTATTTCATTTTGACGGGACAAAATGGACAAATTATGAAGTGCCTCCGGGATGTAATGGTAATGTGTTATATGGTTTTAGTGGAAATAATGTCTGGATGGGTGGAGATGATGGCAATATCTGGCATTTCGACGGTAAGAGCTGGACATTAAATTTTACATACCAACCAAATGGATGGCAAACAGTAAACATTATGGATATTTGGGGCACAAACGCTGCGGATATATACGCAGTCGGGGTAGTTTTTTATGATCATCAAATGTATCAAAGAGGATTTATATTACAATATGACGGTACTGAATGGAAAAAAGTTTATGAAGCAAATTTCTATTCACAATTCAGAAAGATTAGAAAAGAAAACAGCAAAGTTTATATAGATAATCTTCAGTTCAGCTATGGCATTAACGGAGCTCCGGACACGATTCAGGTTTATGAATATAATGATAATTCATTGACAAAAATCTATTCAAATACTCTTGATAAAATAACGTACGAATCTTTTAATATAATAGGCGAGGCTGTGTATTTTGTAATATCCCAGGATGTATTTAGGTATATAAACGGAAATTTTGTAAAGCAGTTTTCAATTAACGAACCTAATTTCGGATATCAAATTTACGGCAGGAACCCGGAAGATATATTTATAAGAATGAGAGACGGGCTCGCACACTATAATGGTACAGAAGTTCAATATCTGTTTAAATTTTCTAACAACTTTACAAGTATAATGAGTGTTCCTGCAATATTTGAAAAAGAAGTATTTTTTGCTGTTTGGGATCCTATAAGCAATATCAACATGGTATTACATGGAAAATTAAAATAATTGAGAATTGAAATGATTAAAAAAATATTTATGCCTATAGTTATAACAATTTTATTATTGGTGAACTCATGCAAGGATAAAATAACCGGACCGGTAGAGTCTCAGCCCGGTAGAAGAGACTACACTTGGACGGTAGATACGTTATTTTCACCAGTAAATGTACTATCAACAATCTGGGGCTCATCGCCAAATGATGTTTGGACAACGGGCGCAGGAGGTACGGTAAAGGATAGGCTATTTCATTTTGACGGGACAAAATGGACAAATTATGAAGTACCCCCTGGATGTTATGGAAATGTACTATATGGATTCAGTACAGATAATGTGTGGATGGGTGGAAGTGGTGGAAAGATTTGGCATTTCGACGGTAAGAGCTGGGCTCTCAATTTTACATATCAGCCGAATGGATTGCAGACAGTAGAGATCCAGGATATCTGGGGAACAAATCCAAATGATGTTTATGCTGTCGGAGTAGTTGTGTATGACAACCAAATGTTTCAAAGGGGATTTATTTTGCATTATGACGGTGTTGAATGGAAAAAAGTTTATGAAGCAAATTTCTATTCACAATTCATTAGAGTAAGAGAAGAGAACAGTAAAGTCTGTATAGATAATTATCAGTTAAGCTATGGCATAAACGGCGCATCTGATACGGTCCAATTTTATGAGTTCAATGGAAGCGGATTAATAAAAATATATACCAATACATTGGACAATATTTCATTTGGAGTTTTTAATGATATAGGAGGGGAAATATACTTCTTAATATCTCAGAATGTCTATAGGTATATAAACCGAAATTTTGTAAAGCAGTTTTCAATTAACGAACCTAATTTCGGATATCAAATTTACGGCAGAAACCAGGAAGATATATTTTTAAGAATGAGAGACGGACTAGCGCATTATAATGGTACAGAGGTAGAATATCTATTTAAATTTTCTAACAACTTTACAAGTATAATGAATGTTCCTGCAATATTTGAAAAAGAAGTATTTTTTGCTGTTTGGGATCCTATAAGCAATATCAACATGGTATTACATGGAAAATTAAAATAATAATAAAGGAGTAGTAAAAAGCTTAAAAAAGATAAATAGTATTTGCGGTACTATCTGTTTTATTAAAATAGCTCCACAAGGCTGGCTACCTTTTGCGATAAATATTTTTTATTGCTTGGGGCTGTTTTGTTTATCAAAACTAATTTTTGACTGTTTAAAAATAGGAGATAAGAAAAGCTGAAATAAAACAGGGAATAGTGTTTGCGGCACTATTCCCTTTACTTAGAAAAGCTCCATAAGGCTGGCTACCTTTTGCAATAATTTTAATTTATTGCTTGGGGCTATTCTGTTTGCTAAAATAAATAATTTATTAACAAAAAGGAAAAATAACCATGAGAACGAAAATTTTATTATTGATTGCGGTTATATGTCTAACTGCTATTAATTTATTTGCACAGGCGCCAACAATTACTGAAACAAAAACGATTCCAGGTTCCTGGAATCCGATCGGAAAAACTACTCCAAAGGTAGGGCAAACAACCTATGGTTTTTCAGCGTACTATATAGGAAAAATTTTCCCTACAGCAGATTCATCTACTGTTATTGCTAGATCCTACTGTCAGTACGACCTCTCTCCTATACCTACTAATGCAACAATTACACAAATAACAGTAAATTACAGTACAAGTTTTGGTTCATATTCATTTAAGATAACTCAAGTATCAAGCATAAGTCCCTCAGACAATCCAGCAAATTGGAACGCAATAGGCGGCGGCGGGACAATGAATTCGGGTATTGCTTACGGAAACGGTTCATTTAATTCTTCAACTATAAAATCTGCAATGCAGACAGTACTTTCATCAAGGGTATTGATTTTAGGAGCATTAAGTGAAAATGAAACTGCAAATGATTCATATTCCGGTATACTAACGGTAACACTAACAGTTACATATAACAGACCTGCACAGCTTCTTAATTTTGTTGCACGAAATGATCTGCATGGTGCAGATGGAGGGCAGATAGGAGTCGGAGTAAATGCTTCTCCTACTTCACGTCCCAGCCCGTATACCTTTACCGCCTATGAAACTCAAACCATAAATTTACAAGCATACGATAATCAAAATATAAATGGACAAACATGGCTGTTTAATGATACCGAAGCACCAAATAGTAAAAGTGAATGGGGAAAAAATGTGTTAAACAATATAAGTGTTTTGAGCTATAGCCAATCCACATCATATCAAGCTGCGGTTGCGGATAACGGCGCCTCACTCGTAGCTTATTTAAAAACTTATGTTACGCCTACCTTCCAAAATAATTTTATTGGTGTTGGTCATGGAGGAGTAATTACTGTTAACAATACACAGGTTAATTCACCAGCTTCCGGATTTTCGGTAGTAGAACAAAATGCTATTTCCGCTGCAGCAACAGGCACAGAAATAAACGGAATATACTATAATCTTTCAAATTGGACTGACGCAAACAACAATATTATATCAACAAATAACAGCGCAACATTTTATCCGGGAAGTAATATGACTTATACAGCTAATTTTATTGGAGTGCCTCCTTTCAACGTAATAAGCATGGGCTATAATATTGTTGTTGGTCAACCAATTACAATGCATTGGACAGATAACCCAAATTCAAATGTTACTTATCAAATATGGAGAAATATTAAGGGTGGATCAGGAGCAGAGTTAATAGCAACAGTCGGCAGGGGTGTTCAAACATATACTGATTATGGCTATATATTTACGGGTACTTATACAAATGATTTACTGTATTACGATGTAAGACAGTATTACTCAGTAGAAGGCACATATTCAAATACTAATTGGCAGGCAGTTTACGGAAAAATAGTACCCAAGGCAGTTGTAAATAATAATTTGAATCAGGGTGAAAATATTACCAGCTATTTTGTAGGTTGTTATCCTAACCCATTTAATCCATCAACAATAATAAACTATCAACTTCCGGAAGCCGGTTTAGTATCGTTAAGGATATTTGACTCAATGGGTAGGGAGGTAAAAACTCTTGTTAATGAACAAAAAGATAAAGGATCATACAATATAAGTTTTGATGCCTCTCATCTATCAAGCGGAGTATATTTCTATCAGCTAAGATCGGATAATTTTATTTCAACAAAAAAAATGATACTGATGAAGTGATTCTTATAAGAGACGTCATCTTTCCAAAAGATGGCGTCTTATTTTCATTTCACAAAAGACAGAAGATAAAGAAGAAAGAAGTAATAAAAGTAAATGCAAATCTTTGGGTTTTTCTCTTATCAATCTAGCTGTCAGGATATTTCAAAGAAGTCGTTAAAATCGATTACGGGGAAAAATGCATAAATCGATTCTGCGGGGATATTTGTTAATGTGTAAGGGTAAAATTGTATGGCAGATAAAAAAACGTAGCTCAGAGAAGAAAAAATAGGCAAAAACCTACGCTATTTCGTATGAAAAAACTGTCATTGGTCGTTAGTCAATGAGTCATTTGCTGTTAAAGGTGTTGGG
>JAKBMG010000163.1 GCA_021831685.1 Bacteroidota bacterium
AAGGCGCGCTGAAAGGTCCATCAATTATGCCCGGCGGTTCAATCGCTGCATGGTCGTTTGTTAAGCCGATCTTCCAATCAATTGCTGCGAAAGTGGAAGACGGCACTCCGTGCTGCGATTGGGTTGGTGAAAACGGCGCCGGTCATTTTGTTAAAATGGTTCACAACGGAATTGAGTACGGCGATATGCAGCTCATCTGCGAAGCGTATCAAATTATGAAAGATCTTCTTGGAATGAGCTACGATGAAATGCACCAAGTCTTCAAAGATTGGAATAAAGGTGAGTTAGACAGTTATCTGATAGAAATTACGAGAGACATTCTTGCGTACAAAGACGAAGATGGAAAACCGCTTGTCGAAAAGATTCTTGATACGGCAGGACAAAAGGGAACGGGCAAGTGGACAGTTCTAGCGTCCCTTGATTTCGGTGCGCCGCTTACATTGATCGGTGAAGCCGTTTATGGTAGAACTTTATCAGCATCGAAAGATGAAAGAGTTGAAGCATCAAAAATTCTTAGCGGACCGAAACCGAAATTTGACGGCGACAAAAAGAAATTCATCGAAGATTTGAAACAAGCATTGTATGCATCCAAACTGGTTTCGTACGCACAAGGTTATGTGCTGATGAAGTATGCGGCAAAAGAAAACGGATGGAACTTGAACAACGGCGGAATTGCATTGATGTGGCGCGGCGGTTGTATTATTCGTTCGGCTTTCTTGGGAAAGATAAAAGAAGCGTTCGACAAGAATCCGAATCTATCGAACTTGTTACTCGATCCATTCTTCAAAGAAAAAATTGAAGCTACGCAAGACTCGTGGAGAAGAGTAATTGCTGCAGCAGTTATGAATGGAATCTGGACCCCGGCATTATCAACTGCGTTGAATTATTTTGACGGATTTAGAAACGGAAGATTGCCGGCTAATTTGCTTCAAGCGCAGCGTGATTATTTCGGCGCTCATACTTATGAAAGGGTTGACAAACCACGCGGACAGTTTTTCCATACCAATTGGACCGGACACGGCGGGTCAACAGCGTCAACTACTTATAATGTTTAATTCACTCTCGAACGTAGGTTAAAGTATACTAAGAGGAATAAAATGGAATTAAGGTATGCACCCGATCAAAATGGTTTTAAGAAAATGACTGCCGAAGAATTACGAAAATCATTTTTGATGGAAAATCTATTTAAGGTTAATGAATTACCGATGGTCTATTCGGACATTGATAGATCGATAACAGGTACTGCAGTTCCATCGAATAAAACGTTAAGACTAATAGCCGCTAAAAAAGAAATGGCGGCAACATATTTTACCGAAAGAAGAGAA
Organism: Bacteroidota bacterium; assembly: GCA_021831685.1. Lineage (GTDB taxonomy): Bacteria > Bacteroidota > Ignavibacteria > Ignavibacteriales > Ignavibacteriaceae > FEN-1297. Next base: position 1,326 of record JAKBMG010000163.1, read on the forward strand.
ATCGGCGTGATTAATATTGGTGAAGAAGGATCAATAATAATAGATAGCAAAGAATATAAAATGAATTGCCGTGACTGCCTTTATATCGGTAGAGGTTCAAAAGAAATTGAATTTAAAAGTGCAGTCGGCAAATATCCTGCCCAATTTTATTTTGTCAGTTATCCTGCGCATAAAGAATATCCTACGAAGCATATAAAATTTGAAGATGCGATTCATAGAAAGTTAGGTTCAAAAGAGCAGGCAAATGAAAGGACAATCAATCAATATATTCTTCCTGAAACGATCCAAACTTGTCAGTTGGCTATGGGATTAACCGACCTGGAGATAGGAAGTGTTTGGAATACTATGCCTGCTCATACGCATCAGAGACGTTCGGAAGTTTATATGTATTTCAATATTAAACCCGATGCGTTCGTTGTTCACATATTAGGCGAGCCAAATGAAACGCGGCACATAATCATTAGAGATCGACAGGCTGTTCTTTCTTCAAGCTGGTCTATGCATGCCGGCTGCGGAACTCAAAATTATTCTTTTGTTTGGGCAATGGGTGGAGAGAATCAAGTGTTTGATGATATAGATACTGTTGATATGAAGAATATTAAATAATCAAAATCGATGGTATGAAAGTCGGGGCAAGTCCCGAACTTAATTTTTGGATTGAGGATATGGATAAAATATTAGAACAAATCGGTATATATAGAATTATTCCCGTTATAATTATCGATGATGCGGAAAATTCTATTCCGCTTGCAAATGCATTGATAGAAGGAGGATTAGCGGTAGGCGAAGTAACCTTTAGAACTAAATCCGCAAAAGAATCGATAGAAAAAATTGCAAAAGAATTTCCTGAAATGTTATTGGGTGCCGGAACAGTTCTTTCAATTGATCACGTGAAAAGTGCGGTTGATTCCGGTGCAAAATTTATTGTTTCTCCGGGATTAAATCCTAAAGTTGTTGAGTATTGTTTAACTAAAAACATTCCAATTACACCTGGAATTGCTACTCCTACAGAAATAGAACGTGCTTTAGAATTTAATTTGGAAGTCGTAAAATTTTTCCCTGCCGAAGCACTTGGCGGTCTAAATTATTTGAAAGCCATATCTGCACCCTTTGGAAATCTCAGATTCATTCCTACCGGCGGAGTAGATGAAAAAAATCTTCTTAATTATTTGCAGTTTCCAAAAGTGTTGGCTTGCGGCGGAAGCTGGATGGTGAAGAGCGATCTGATTACAAATAAAAAATTCGACGAGATAAAAAAATTAACTTTAGAAGCTTTGATAATTTCTAAATCAAGACGCAAATGAAAAAGCGAAATGTTGCATGAGGATAATATTAGAACAAAACGATAAAACTAATTGCGGCTCAAATTAAAAACGGAGAAAACCTGATGGAAGAGAAAATGAAAGTTGGCAAATACCGTTGGACAATTCTTTCATTAGTATTTTTTGCAACAACAGTAAATTATCTCGATCGGCAAGTCATTAGTTTATTGAAAGATGATTATCTGCAACCTTTGTTCAAGTGGTCGGAAACGGATTACGCAAATATTATAGTAGTTTTTCAGATTTTGTACGCAGCAGGAATGTTAGGTGCGGGCTGGGTAATTGATAGAATTGGTACGAAACTGGGCTACGCGTTGTCTTTGGCAATTTGGAGTTTAGCGTCGATAGGACACGCGTTTGCGCGCAGCACGGTTGGGTTTATGGCTGCAAGAGGAATACTTGGTGTGAGTGAATCCGGAAATTTTCCAGCCGCAATTAAAACGGTTGCCGAATGGTTTCCTAAAAAAGAAAGAGCGCTCGCTACCGGACTATTTAATTCCGGATCGAATGTTGGCGCTATAATTGCACCGTTGACTGTGCCGTTAATCGCAATTTCGTTAGGCTGGCAATGGGCTTTCATTATTACAGGCGCAATCGGATTAATCTGGCTAATTTTTTGGTTAATAGTTTATGAAATTCCATCCAGGCACAAAAAATTATCAAAGCAAGAATTCGAGTACATTCATAGCGATAAGGATGAAGTTTCAAACAATGTTGAAAAAGTTAGTTGGGTTAAGTTGTTGTCGTATCGTCAAACATGGGCATTTGTTATCGGAAAATTTCTAACCGATCCGATTTGGTGGTTTTATCTTTTCTGGCTGCCCTCATTTTTATATCAGCAATACGGAATGTCAAAAACAGATCTCGCTCTTCCTATAGCTCTGGTTTATACGATGACAACTTTTGGAAGCATATTTGGCGGATGGCTTTCCGGAGCTTTAATAAATAAAGGATGGCCTGTTTACAAAGCGCGCCGTACTTCCATGCTTGTTTTTGCGTTGGCTGTTCTTCCGATTGTTTCTGCGCAAGCTTTAGGACAATACAGTCATTGGTATGCGATACTCATTGTTGGATTAGCCGCTTCAGCACATCAAGCGTGGTCTGCAAATATTTTCACTACTGCTTCGGATATGTTTCCAAAGAAAGCCGTTGCTTCGATCACCGGATTGGGTGGAATGGCTGGAGGCGTCGGCGGAATTTTAATTGCAAAATTAGCCGGCGCTTTGCTGGATTATTACAAAGCGCTTGATAACATAACAACAGGTTACTATATAATGTTTATAGTGTGCGGCTCTGCTTATTTATTGGCTTGGGTAATAATGGGAGTATTGACGCCGAAGATGAAACGCGTGGATATTTAGCATGCACTCTTTTATTCATTGTTGTGAATGTACTGTAAAAATAAAATGGAATTGAAATGAGCGATATTTTTATTAAGAAGAATTTCCTTCTCTTCAACAAAACCGGAGAGAAACTTTATTTCGAGTATGCCAAGGATCAGCCGATTGTAGATTATCATTGTCATCTTCCCGTTCAAGAAATTGCTGAGAATAGAAAATTTGAAAACATTACGCGGGTTTGGCTTAATGGCGATCATTATAAATGGCGGGCAATGCGCGCTAATGGAGTTGATGAAAAATTTATTACTGGCAGTGCAAGTGATAAAGAAAAATTTTTCAAATGGGCGTCAACGGTTCCTTATACAATAAAGAATCCTCTTTATCATTGGACGCACATGGAGCTGAAGAGACCCTTTGGAATTTCCGATCGTCTTTTGAATTCTGAAACTGCTGAAAGTGTGTGGAATGAATGTAACGATCTGCTTCAAAAGGATGATTTTTCAGCACATGGGATAATTGGGAAATTCAACGTGGAAATAATTTGCACAACGGATGATCCAACCGATTCACTCGAATTCCATCAGGTGATAAAGAAGAAACCGTTTAGCACTAAGGTTATTCCTGCGTTTCGCCCAGATAAAGCTATGGCGGTGGAAAATTTAAAAGAGTATCACGAATGGTTAAACAAGTTAGAAGCTGTTACAGGTGTCTCTGTCTCTAACTACAAATTATTTATAGATGCAATACGAAAACGTCATGATTATTTTCATGATAACAGTTGCAGACTCTCAGATCATGGAATAGAAACAGCTTATGCTGAAGATTACACAGCCGCAGAAATTGATTCTATCTTTTCGAAAATATTATTGAAAAAAGAATTAAACATTACTGAAATTCTAAAATTCAAATCTGCGGTGATGTATGAATTCGGCATAATGGATTATGAGAAAGGATGGGTTCAGCAATTACATCTCGGTGCGTTAAGAAATAATAATTCAAGGTTAATGCGTAAACTGGGCGCCGACGTTGGCGTAGATTCTATTGGCGATTTTGAAATTGCCAAACCGTTATCTAGATTTTTAAACAAGCTTGATATTGAGAACAAATTAACTAAGACAATTATTTATAATCTTAATCCGCGTGATAATGAACTGATAGCTACAATGATAGGTAACTTTCAAGATGGAACGGTTGCCGGTAAATTACAATATGGAAGCGCATGGTGGTTCTTAGATCAAAAAAGCGGAATAGAAAAACAGATTGATGCTCTTTCTAACATGGGTTTACTCAGCCGTTTTGTAGGAATGTTAACCGATTCAAGAAGTTTTTTATCGTATCCCCGTCATGATTATTTTAGAAGAATTTTATGCAATATAATAGGAAATGAAATTGAGCAAGGTTTAATTCCTAATGATATTAGTTTAGCCGGTAAAATGATTTCGGATATTTGTTACGTTAACGCTAAGAACTATTTCAACTTTTAGATAATAAAAATTATTAGTGAAAGAATTATGCAGTCCAAACATATTACATTAAATGATATTGCAAAGAGACTTAATGTTTCAATTGTAACAATATCAAAAGCTTTGCGCGGTCATCCCGACATTTCACCCAAGACGACTCAACTTGTTAGAACAATGGCAGAGCAATTGGGCTACTCGCCAAATTTTATGGCAAGAAATCTCTCGGCAAAAAAGTCTAACACAATCGGTGTGGTAGTTCCTAAAATAGCTCATCATTTTTTTGGTTCGATCATTGAACATATTTATAATTATGCTTTCGGACATAACTATGAAATTATTCTTACTGTATCTCAAGAAAGCGAACTTCGAGAGAGAAAACATATTCAAACTCTTTTATCAATGAGAGTGGATGGAATTATTATTTCGATTGCGCAGGAGACAAAAAATTATGAAATCTTTAATATGGTTAAGGAAAGAGGAGTACCTTTGGTATTTATGGATCGAACACCTGACATGACTGATGTTAATAAGGTTACTGTTAATGATAGAAGCGGGGCATTTAAGGTTATAGAACATGCGATCAAATTGGGTTATAAAAATATCGGACATTTTACGGGAAATGTGAATATAAACATTGCTCGTGAAAGACTATTGGGATTCAGACAAGCCATGGACAAGCATGGTATTCTAATAAATCCGCATTGGATAATGGAAGGAGATTTTGCTGAAAAGAGCGGGTATAATTCATTTATGAAACTGTATAGAGAAAAAAATTTGCCGGATCTAATCTTTGCAGTCACTTACCCTGTAGCTCTCGGTATTTATATGGCAGCTAACGAAGTTGGGATGAAGATACCTGATGATATAGATGTAATTTGTTTTGGAAACGCACAAGTTCAAGATTTTCTTTCACCGCCGCTAAGTTGTGTAGATCAACCTACAGACGAGATTGCAATTAAGTCGCTTCAAGTTCTTATAGAGAATATTGATAACAAAGAGAGTTTCCAACCCAAGCAATTGATCGTGGACACTAATCTTATTTTACGCGGCACTTGTATTAAGTTTAATAGGAGTTAGTTTTCTATGAGAGCTAAAAAAATAAAAATAATTTTAACCTCTTTGCTATTCTTAACCCCCTTGCATCTCTCTCAATATTCTATTGCAAAGGATTTAAGAAATACGTCACCTTCTAAAATCTATCTCGAAGCACATAATCAATTAAATCGGCCTGTTAAGGATGTTTTAATTTCTATTCCTGTAGAAACTCTGTTAAAAAAATATCCGAATTTTAATGTTAATGCCTTCACCGTATTTGACGGAGAAAAAGAAATTCCTTCACAAACAGAAGATACCGATGGTGACGCAAAGGCTGATAATGTTCTTGCACTAACTGATTTTCTTGGTGGAGAGACAAAAACAATTTTAATAGTATATGGTAAAACCGCAGTTATTCAAAAAGAATTTAAAAAACGAACACACGCCGAGCTTTCAATCAAGACGGATTATGTTTTGGAAAACGGATATTATACTCAAGGCAAATTTGAAAGCATTGAAAAAAGCATTGTGCCGGCAAATCATTTTGCTCGTGACGCCTTGTATAAATACGAGGGACCTGGTTGGGAATCGGAAAAAGTTGCGTATCGGTTTTATCTTGATTCGCGAAATCGTAATGATATTTTTGGGAAAAAGTGTGGTAATCTGATTCTAAATATTGTTGGAAAAGATGATCTCATTTCCGATGGCAAAGAGTCCTACACACAAATGTGTGATTGGGGTATGGATATTTTTAAGGTAGGGGAATCGTTAGGTATCGGCTCGATTGCAATTTGGAAAGATGATAGAGTAAATACAATATCCAACACAGAATCTACAACGTGTAAAATTACAAACGACGGTTTAATCAAATCTAATATTCTTACTACTTATCAAAACACAAAAGTTGGTAACACCTCCTTTGATATACTCTCACTAATCTCAATTCATGCAGGTAGCAGGTTAACGAGAGTAGATTTAACAATTTCAGATTCCTTGCAAGTATTTTGCACAGGCATTGCTAAACATTTGGGTTGTTCGTTAATTGTAGATAATAAAAATCTTAAATGGGGCTATATAGCTTCTTACGGAAAACAAAGTCTATCTGGCGATAACCTTGGCCTGGCGGTATTTTATAAAAAATTGGGTTTAATTAAAAATACGGAAGATAGTCTTAGTTTCATTTCTGTGTTGAAACCAACGGGCAGAAAATTGACATATTATTATGCCGCCGCTTGGGAAAAAGAAATGAATGGAATTCAATCACAAGAAGAGTTTGTTAAGTACATTGATAATATCATTTCAGAACTCAGCTTTCCGATAACGATTAAGCTTCTATAGCTACATTGAATAAATTGATATTGCAAATGAAGAGAATAAAAAAATATTTTTTACTGTCGGTTTTATTTACCGTCGTATTGTCAATTTATAATTTTGCATCCGAAGGCAAACAGACAGAGAAAAAAGTAGTTGCGTTAGACTATTTCTTTAATCATGAAATGAAAAAAAGTGCTGAAGGTAAAGAATATCAATACCATTATGTCTGGGAGGACAAAGAGAATTCGGGATTTTCGGATCTCGGCGCTCTTATCGAAAGTTTAGGCGCTGCATTATACAAAATTCCTAAAGCACCAATGTTTGCTGAGTTGAAAAATGTTAGTATGTATATTATAGTTGATCCAGACACACCTCAGGAGACTCCGAATCCAAATTATATCTCCGATTCATCAATAGTTGAAATAGTCACGTGGGTTAAACGTGGTGGTGTTTTGATTTTGATGGCAAATGATAAAGGCAATTGTGAATTTGAACATCTGAACAGATTGTCTGAAAAATTTGGAATTCATTTTAATGAGGTAAGTCGCAATAAAGTTATCGGGAATAATTATGATATGGGACGGCTTGATAAATTTCCCAATCATCCCATCTTTAAAAACATAATCAAAATTTATTTAAAAGAAATTTCCACTCTAACTTTGAAAACACCAGTTAAGCCAATTTTGGTAGATCATAACGATGTAATCATGGCGGGTTCAAAATTTGGAAAAGGTTTTGTCTTTGCTGTCGGGGATCCGTGGCTTTACAACGAATATATTGATCATAAAAAATTACCCGAAGATTTCCAGAATTTTAAAGCCGCAAAGAATTTATTTCAGTGGCTTTTAAATAAAGCCACTGTTATCAACTAAGATAATTATATCAAGAAACTCTACTTGATGTTGTGAACGACCCACGAGCAAATTTTCATAATAAAATTCAGAAACATTTTTTTGAAAATTTTACCGTACTCTTTTTTATAATAACTAAAATCTCTTTTACAAAAGAGATAATCTTTTTAGAAATCGATATCAGTAGACATACTGACATTTTTAAAAGAGCGAGAGCCCGTCCCTATAGATTCTTGAAATTGTACTTGACAATAAAAAAATATATAAATAAATTTTGTATAGATATACTTAGTATACTAAGCTCTATTTAACCAAGGACTTCTTATGTCTGAAAAGAAAATTGATAAACTATTAAGCACTTATCAACCGACATTTTTGACTTCTTTCCTAACAGAAGTAAAGTACATAGTAATTTTAATCTTAACAATCGGTGAATTAAATCTGGCACAAGACAAGGCTGTAATCAATGGCATTGTAAATGACGCGACGGATAAAAGCCCTTTGTGGGGAGTGACCGTTCTTGTAAAAGGGACTTCTGTTGGAACAATTACTGATGACGAAGGAAAATTCTCTCTTCATAATATTAGTCTTGGAAAAATAATTTTGGTTTTTCGTTACATTGGCTATCAAACGGAAGAAAAAGAAATTAATATAACATCTGGAAGGATCTCGAATGTTGATATTAATCTCAAACCAAAGCCGCTTGAAGGGAAAGAAATTGTTGTTTCTGCTCAGTTGCGAGGGCAGCAAGCTGCCATTAATCAACAATTAACTTCGAATACAATTGTAAATGTTGTTTCCTCTGATAAATTGCGGGAACTTCCTGATCAAAATATTGCCGAATCATTGGCACGATTGCCTTCAATTTCATTACAACGGGAAGGTGGAGAAGGGCAAAAGGTTGTTGTAAGGGGGCTTGCACCAAAGTTTAACTATATTACTGTGAATGGTGAAAAAGTACCATCAACCGACCCGGAAGATCGCTCTGTTGATCTTAGTATGATATCCCCCGATGCATTAGCCGGAGTAGAAGTTTATAAATCATTAACTCCTGACATGGATGCCGATGCTGTTGGGGGTACTGTTAATCTTGTTCTCAAAAAAGCTTCATCAGGTTTTCAAGGAGAGGCTGTTATACAGCCGGGATACAACAATCACGAAAAGGATTATGGCGTTTATAAAGGTATTGCTAGAGTGAGTCAGCGTTTTTTTGACGATAAATTGGGAATAATAGCATCCGGAAATATTCAACGTGCTAATCGCAGTTCCGATTATTTGGATGCAGACTATGAATTTATGAGAGAAAAGACCGGATCTGAAGAGAGAGCTGTTTATCAAATAAATAATTTAAACCTGGCTGATAGGAAAGAAATTAGAGACCGAATTGGAGGGTCTGTAGTGATAGACTATGATTGGGGAAATCACTCTTTTATGTTTTCAAGTTTCGCTGCCAAAACAGACCGTAATGAACTAAGGCGCCGTAAAAGATATCAAGTTGGCTCGTCATATATTGGGTATGAATTAAGAGATGAAAAAAATTCTACGCTATTGTGGACCAATAACCTTTCCGGAAGTCATAAATTCGATTTTATGGAAGCCGACTGGCGTACTTCCTATTCCGTTTCAGAAAACAACACACCATTTTCGAATACTTACACATTCCGGGAAGAAGGTGCTTACAAAAGCGATCTCATTGACGATAAAGGTCCTACATATATACCGGCTGGAGCTAAGAATACTTTATCCGAAACTTATTTTAAGGAAATTGACTTAGATTCATCTTTAGTAAAGGATGCTGATTTTACTTTTCAGGCAAATGCTAAAATACCATTTAATTTTAGAAACGACATTTCGGGTTTTATTAAACTCGGCGGTAAGTATAGAGCCAAAAATAGAGACCGAGACAATACAAGATATTGGACATCGCATTTTGATATAGATGATTTAGGAAAAATGATAAATGCAGACCCTTCGGCTTACTACAGAAGCTTTGCACTCGACAGGCAAAGAAGAGTATTGATAAGTAATTTTATCGATCCTAATTGGCACGCAGAAAACTTTCAAAATGGGCAATATGATTTTGGTCCCGGATTAGATCTGGGATCGTTAAATGATTTTAAGAACTATTTTAGAAACTTCACTTTAGCTAATAAGACGGGATTTTTCGTCTTTGACCCAATAGTAGTGCTAGATAGTTATGAAGCAAAAGAAAAAGTTGCTGCAGGTTATGTTATGGGTCAATTCAATATAGGCAGTGATTTAATGATACTCCCCGGCGTTAGATATGAAAAAACAATGACAAGTTATTTCGGAAGATTGGGCAGATTAACAGCCGCTAAAGAGCAAGATATAAGCGGGCTAAAAGATTCGACCGGTACAAGAAGTTATGAAGAATTTTTACCAATGTTTCAGGCTAGGTACAAATTTGGCACCTGGATGAATGTTAGGGCCGCGGTTACAAGAACTCTTTCAAGACCGAATTATTTTGAACTGGTACCATGGGAAAGAATCAAAGTAACCGATAAAACAATTGAACGCGGTCGAGCAGATTTAAAACATACGAAAGTTTGGAATTATGATTTATTTTTTTCATTCTATAATAATTGGGGTTTACTAACAGTGGGGGTATTTTATAAAGAACTGCGTGATGTGGATTTTATTCGTGTAAGCAGAATTACAGAAAAAGGTCCTCTCTTTGGATATACATTGACACAACCTGAAAATGCTTCGGGTCTATCTTTTGTTGAAGGGTTTGAACTGGATCTGCAGGCAAATTTGTCGTTCCTCCCAAGTCCTTTCGATGGCATTGTTATTGGCGCAAACTATTCAAGGATGAACTCAAAAACTTTTTTCCCGTTTTTGGTTGTTAAACCAAATCCGAATCCGCCGTTCAATGTAACGTATGTTGATACAACGAGAGAAAATAGAATGCCTGGACAGGCGGACTATATTGGAAACTTTATTATTGGTTATGACAAAGGTGGTTTTAATGGACGTGTCTCAGTGAGGTTTCAGGGTTCTAGTCTATCTACTGTGGGAAGAAGACCCGAAGAAGACGGTTATGTGGATGCTTCATTTAGGGTTGATATAGCGCTTCAACAAAAAATTACAGATATGATCCGTGTTTATTTGAATTTTAACAACATAACGAACGAAACTGATGCATCTTATTATGGGATTCAGAGTTTTACACAAAGAAATGAATATTATGGGTGGACTGCAGACCTAGGAATAAAACTGAGATTTTAATTAAAGCCAGAGTTTCACTGTCTCTTCAGTTTTCTAACTCTGTAATCTATATTATAAATAAAAGAGAGGTAAGTATGAAGAGTAATTGCCAACAGAAAGTAACTTTTCTTTTTATTGTATTTGTTCTATTAATGTCATCACAATCTTTTGGGCAGAGGACTGTTGCAGTAACACCGGGAATTGGTACATTAAACAATACAATTCTAGGTGATACTACAGCTACAGGCGCTAGAGTTGATCCAAATACTGTATATGTTCTTCAAAGGGGTGGTTACTATCTTACAACAGGAACCATAGAAAACAGATTTCCGCTTACTGTAGTTGCTTCGACTGGTTTAGGGTCTCGTCCGATAGTGCAACCTGCAGTTGGAGCGGGGGGTACATCATCTAATAGTTTTTCGCCCCGGGCAGATCTTACACTCAGGGGTTTATACATTACTAATAAAGATAATGGGGGAAGTATTGGTGGCCTAAGCAGAATCATGAGAATTAGAGCTGATAAAATACGCGTTGTAATTGATGATTGTCATCTTGATCAATCTGGGCAGTCCGCTTTGAGATTTGACTCAAAGAACACAAGGATATACTTTACAAATTCTATAGTGAGCAATATTGGAGCCACTATAGACCCGAATAATGGTCGTGCATTTGACGATAGAGGAAATAATATTGACACTCTCGTTATTGAAAACTGTACATTTTATAATCTAACAAGCACAGTTTTAAGAGATGGGGGTATATATTCAAACCTAGTTGAAATAAAGAAGTTGTAAAAAAGAAGAGACTCCAAATAATTCTTAAATTGTTATTGCGGTAACAAAAAACTAAAAGGAGTCTCTTGAGATGAAAAATAGTGAAATGAGCAAAGAAAATCTT
>JAKBMG010000154.1:0-5159 GCA_021831685.1 Bacteroidota bacterium
CAACCCGATAATTAAAAAGAATGTTTTTGCTTTTCTTCTTCTTAAACTCTGAAACGATATGTCATGCAGCTTCATTTAAACCCTTCTTTTCCAATTAGTCACTAAGTTTTCATCTATTTGAATTTCTTTACCAACCACTTTGCTTGGAATTGGATCGGGTGGATATTTGCTGCACGATCCGCTTACCGCATTAAGATTGTTCAGATTCCATGTCGTGCCGCACGAATTACATACCAGGTTGCTGCCTTGAATATGAAAATCGGTCGAGTTGCACGGCTCGCACATGCTTATTGCGGTAATCACTTTCCCATCTTCGGTAAGATATGCAAGAAGCGGTATCTTACCGCCATTGCTAAGAAAATCGAACTTCACCATTTTCTTTTCTTTTACTAAATCCAGCGGAAGAATAATATTGCCGTTTTTTGCAAACGCCATCGTATAAGTTTCATCGTACTGCGTTGCGGGATAAGAAACAGAATTAGTAACCTGCGGCTGGTCCTTTATGATGCTGTATTCCTTAGTCGGCTGTCTATTATATATTATAATCAAACCGGCTATTACTATAACAGCCGCACCCAACCAGTACACACTTCTATTTTTTTTCTTATCGGATTGAAACACTTTCTCTTTCTTATTGTTGTTAACATCCGCGTCCTTCAAATTATCGCCCTCTATCTTCAAACCGCACTCGGGGCAATGTTTTATTTTATCGGTTAATTGAGTCCCGCAGCGCGGGCAATAATTTATTTTTGACATCTTTTACTCCAAATTAAAATTAACTTCTGTTTTTATTCTAAATACATTTTGTTCCTTCGTTTTATAGGACCTATAAAGGATGTAACTTAGTTGACGACCATGTTTTTGAGTTGTCAACTTTGAACTCTTTTGCGTACTCTGCTTTCAAGTAACCGTATCTATCTGCCAATGCAACAATTATGTCTTCAGGTTTGTCTTTCCTTTCAAGATAATCTCTTACAAACTGTCTTTCTTCAATTGCCCTTGCACATTTACAACTTTCAAGCGATTGCTCGCCGCATGAACCGCATGAACAGACGAACTTGGAAGCTATTTCAAGTACTTTTGCTTCTACTACCGGATTTGAACTCTTAGATTCCGTCGGATAGATATTTTTTTCACCTTTATTTAACCACTTATTCAGAACCGCAACAGATGCCAACGATATAACTAAAACACCGATAGCAACTATTAATGGTTTTCTTCCAATTGTTGATTGTGAACGTTTTTTGTTTTTTACCGGTAAAGAATGGAATTCATTTTTGTTTTTCCATTTATTGCTTTTTTGTTTGTGTTGATACGTGTGTTTTGCGTGCTCATTCTTAACATTGTTCGGAGCTTTCAGTTTTTCTCCGCAAGCAACACAATAGTTATTGGTGAGTTCGTTTTCGGATCCGCATGATTCGCAAATGTTTTTCTGCAACTGAATCTCTGACGGCAGTTCCTTGCCGCAGTTAGTACAGAATTTATTTCCATTATTATTATCGGTGCCGCATTTATCACATTTCAATATCTGCCTCTTTGATTAACAACGCTGCCAACTTTTAACCGCCTAAACCATCCGGTCATTCGAAATTTATCTCCAGAAATCAAAGACACCATTCTTGCTTGTAAAAGTTGGCAGCACTTATCTATATGAAACAGAGCAGATTATTTCTGCTCCGGTAATTCCTTCACTTTGAAACTATGCTCAAGTAAATTTTCTTTTGCTTTTTCCAACGTTACTTCTTTCAGCTTCATTCCGCACTTGGGGTCTGTTCCGGGTTTATCCGAAAGGACATTAAAGTCCATCTGGCACTGAAAAACTTTACCGTCTTTGTTTTCATCGATAGCAGTCAAATCTATTTCTCCTTTTCTAATTACCGAAGAATCCAACTCGGCAGACGATTCATGTTTCATCCCATTCATACCTTTCATATGCATCATCATACCATGATCCATCCCGGATTTTTTATCCATCTTCCCCGAATGAGCAGGCATTTCTTTCTTGTCCATATTCTTCATGCAGCCTGATGAATCCTTTTTCATTTCCATGTTTTGTTTATGTTCGGCTGTCTTGGTTGAATCCTGGGCAAAAGTATATGATGCGGCAAAAAGAAATATGGCGACTGATAACACAGCATTTTTTTTGAAATACGTTTTCATTTTGATTCTTCTCCTAATTTGTTTTAGTTTTCTAATAATTTTCCTTCCAGATTAGCCTGCTTCTTTAATTCCCATGATTTCCACAAGTAATAGATAACGGGGTAGACAGCTAGTTCCATAAGTACGGAAGTAACAACACCGCCGAGCATTGGAGCAGCAATTCTTTTCATAACGTCTGCGCCGGCGCCGTTACTCCACATAATTGGAATCAAACCCGCAATAATTACAGAAGCAGTCATGATTTTCGGTCTAACTCTTTTTACAGCGCCGTGATGAATTGCATCAATTAAATCTTTAATGCCTCGCATCAATCCTTTATCCTGCCATTCTTTGTACGCGACATCAAGGTAGAGAAGCATTACAACGCCTGTCTCGGCATCAAGACCGGCAAGCGCGATTATACCAACCCAGACAGCAATGCTTAGATTGTAACCTAATATGTATAAAAACCAGAATGTACCAACGAGCGAGAAGGGAACAGCTAAAAAGATTATTGCAACTTTTTTTAATGATCTTGTATTTAGATAAATGATCAAGAAAATGATAAATAAAGTCATTGGAATAACTATCATCAATCGTTGGTTAGCGTGCTGCATATATTCAAATTCGCCGCTCCAAACAAGACTGTAACCGGCGGGTAAATGAATTTTTTGTTCAACTGTTCTTTGCGCTTCTTTTATATATGAACCTATATCTGAAGTTTTTAAATCAACATAAACCCAGGCATTCGGTCTTGTTCCTTCTGTCTTAACAACCATGGGACCTTTGTGCATGGTGAATTCTGCAAGTTGCCCCATTGGAACTTGGGCGCCGGTAGGGGTAGGAACGAGAACCCTTTTTAAGTCGTCAATATTATCTCTCTGTTCTCGTCCGTATCTTAAATTTACCGGGTATCGTTCCAATCCTTCAACTGTCGTAGTGATGTTCATTCCTCCCATTGCCGATTGAATAACATCTTCTACGTCTTGAATCGTTAATCCGTATCGAGCCGCTTCCTGCCGGTTAATATTAACATCAACATAGTTGCCGCCGACTGCTCTTTCGGCATAAGCGCTTAAAGTGTTTGGAACGGTGCGCATTACCGCTTCAACCTTCTCGCCAATTGCCTGTAAAGTATCAAGATTGGGTCCGGATATTTTAATTCCAACCGGAGTTTTAATACCGGTACTGAGCATATCCGTCCGGGTTTTGATAGGCATTGTCCATGCGTTAGTTACACCTGGGAAATGAATTGCTTGATCCATTTCATCTATTAGTTTCTTTACCGTCATTCCAGGCCGCCATTCGCTTTCCGGCTTAAGCATAATTGTAGTTTCAACCATATCAAGTCCGGCGGGGTCCGTTGCTGTTTCCGCTCTCCCGATCTTTCCGAATACGTGATGAACTTCAGGAAAAGTCGCAATTATTTTATCTGTTTGTTGAAGCAATTCTTTAGCTTTTGTAATTGACATACCGGGTAGAGTTGTCGGCATGTAAAGCAAATCGCCTTCATAAAGCGGCGGCATAAACTCGCTTCCGATTCTTGAAAATGGAATGTATGTAATTCCCAATAAAACAATCGTAGTTACAAGAACATACTTCCAACGCTTGATTACAAAGTTCACAACCGGGTGATAAATCTTAATTAAGAATTTATTGACAGGATTTTTCTCTTCCGGTTTTATGTTTCCGCGAATCCAATAACCCATTAATACCGGAACGAGTGTAATTGATAGGATTGCGGCGGCAGCCATCGAATATGTTTTAGTGAACGCGAGCGGTTTGAATAATTTTCCTTCCTGCGCTTCCATTGTAAATATCGGTATAAAAGAAACCGTAATTACAAGAAGCGAATAAAATAACGAAGGACCAACTTCCTTTGACGCTTCAATAATTAATTGCCAGCGCTCCCGTCTTTGTTCCGGCGGTTTAAGCATATCATGCTCAATATGCTTATGTGCATTTTCAATCATTATTATTGCCGCATCCACCATGGCACCTATTGCAATAGCAATTCCACCAAGGGACATTATGTTTGCGTTTATCCCTTGAGCACGCATTACTATAAACGACATTAATATTGCTGTTGGTAAGGTAAAGATTGCTACGAATGCACTTCTAAAATGCATAAGAAATATGATACAAACGAAAGCGACAATTAAAATTTCTTCAATCAGCTTATCCTTTAACGTCTCGATTGCTCTTTCAATTAAACCGGAACGGTCATAAACCGGGGTAATCTTTACGTCCGCCGGAAGACCTTGTTTTAATTCTGCAAGTTTCTTTTTAACTCCTTCAATTACGGAAAGCGCATTTTCACCGTATCGCATTACAATAATTCCGCCGACCGCTTCACCCTTGCCTTCGGATTCGGCTAAGCCCCTCCGCATTTCGGGACCATAGGCAACGTTTGCTATATCTTTTACATAAATCGGCGTGTTAGTTTTTTTATCAACCATTACAGGAATGTTTTCTACATCCTGAAGCGACTTGATATAACCCAATCCTCGAATCATAAATTCCGATTCGCCCATTTCAATAACTTCGCCGCCGGTATCGTTATTAGATTTTTTTATTGCCATTTCAACATCGCTTAACGGAATGTTGTAAGCTAATAATTTTGCCGGGTCTACTGTAACTTGATACTGCTTAACATATCCACCGATGCTTGCAACTTCTGCAACGCCTGGAACTGAACTAAGCTGGTATTTGAAATACCAGTCTTGATACGAACGAAGCTCTGCAAGAGAACGTTTTGGCGAAGACAAAGTATATTCGAACACCCAGCCTACACCGGTTGCATCCGGACCTAAAGCCGGCACAACATTATTAGGCAATCTTTTTGCCGCATAGTTAAGATATTCCAATACTCTGCTGCGCGCCCAATAAATATCCGTGCCGTCCTTAAAGATTACATAAACAAGCGAGTATCCGAAGAAAGAGTATCCTCTTACAACCTTTGAGCCCGGTACCGAAACAAGTGCTGTTGTTAACGGGTAAGTTACCTGATCTTCAACTAT
>JAKBMG010000154.1:5169-12774 GCA_021831685.1 Bacteroidota bacterium
ATGATTACCTGTACATCGCTTAAATCCGGTATTGCATCTACCGGTACATTATATAATGAGTATATGCCCCAGCCCATAAGAAATACTACTGCGAGTATTACAAGGAACCTATTCTTAACTGAGAACTCAATTATTTTTTCTAACATTTTTCTCTCCGAAAATTTTTATACTGGATTCTAGATACTCGATACTGGATATCGAGAATCGGGTATCAAGCATCGTTCTATTTCACCTTGAAGCCGTTCTTAATTAAATTTTCTTTCGCTTTGCTAAATGTAACTTCCTTCAGCTTCATTCCGCATTTTGGATCAACTCCGGGCTTGTCGGAAAGAACGTTAAAATCCATGGGGCATTGGTAAATCTTTCCGTCTTTATTGTCGTCTATCGATTTCAAATCAATTACTCCCTTATACTCAACGGGCGAAGAATGATCGTTGCTCATCCCTTGCCTACCGGCAGGCAGGTGCATACCGCTCATATCATCTTTTTTAGATTCCGGTTCTTTCGTTTTACTTTTAGGAGAATTATCCATCGCTTCAGAATCCATTTTTTCTTTGTCGGAAGGAGTATTAGTTTTTTCAGAAACTTGGGGTTGTTTCATGTTGTTCAACGCGGCATTTAAATTGCTTTCGGAATCAATAAGGAATTGAGAAGAAGTTACAATTTCTTCTCCGGCTTTTATGCCGTCCAGAACTTGTATATAGCCGCCGTCTCCTCGTGCGCCAAGAGTAACGTTTCTCGGCTCAAAGTAGCCGTTGCCCAAAGCTATTATTGCAACGTCCCTTGTGCCGGTGTGAATGATCGCTTGATTTGGTACAGCTACAGTTTCAAGAGTGAGGGGAGATTTAATCGTTACGTCTGCAAACATACCGGGCTTGAATTCATAATTGTTTGAATTTCTGATTTCAATTCTTACTTGAATTGTTTTAGCATCTGTATCAAGGTAAGGGTAAATGTAAGTCACGCGTCCTTGAAATGACTTACCCGGAATATATGATAACTGAAAATCGACTATATCGCCTACTTTTATCCATGGAAGTTCATACTGATAAACTTGTGCGAGTCCCCAAACGGTTGCAAGGTCTGCAATTTTGTAAAGCGCCATTCCCGGCATTATGCTTTGCCCGTTAATAACCATTTTATCTGTAACAATTCCATTTGCCGGAGAATAAATTGTCATTGTCTTTTGAGGCGTTCCTCTTTCTTCAATAGCTTTAATTTCTGCGTCGGATATATCCCAGTATAGTAATCTTCTCTTTGCGCTTTGAATTAAATCGTCGGCGCCTTTTTGCGCCTCAACTGAAGAGCTGCCCGCCATTTTTTTGCGATAACGAATTGCTTGCAAATATTCTTCTTGAGTGCTTACAAGATCGGGGCTGTAAATTTCTAAAAGCGGCTGTCCTTTTTTCACAAGTTGACCGGTGTAATCAACAAAAAGCTTTTCTACATAGCCCATAATTTTTGTAGTTATTGTATAAAGTTTAGTTTCATCGTAAGTAATATTTGCTGTGGTTCTGATGTTGCGCGATAATTTTCTTTTTTCCACTGTCTCTGTTGTTACGCCGGTGTTTTGTTGAATTGCCGGATCAATACGAATTTGATTATTGCCCACCTGGTCCGCATAAACCGGTACGTAATCCATTCCCATCTCATCTTTCTTTGGAACGGGGGAAGTTTGAGTTGGATTCATAGGCGAGCGGTAATAAGCAATTTTTCTTTCACCGCTTCCGCTTTTTCCTTCTTCATATACTGGAACGAAATCCATTCCGTCCGAAGATTTTTTTGGAGTAGGCGATGTAATTGTAGGGTTCATCGGGTCGCGGTAGTATAATATTTTCTTTTCATTGCTGTTTACCGATGAAGCATCCCCGCTTTTGAAAATTAACCAGCCGGCTGTTAATCCAATCGCTAAAAAAATAATTGCTATTATTAGATTCCTTTTCATTCTCTATCTCCTAGTTCTTCTATTTTAATTTTTCTGTTATTTCAGGAATTGTTAAACCAACAGCTTGTTCCAGCGCAGCCTGGCTGTCCATAAAATTCATAACCGCCATGTAATAATCCAACTTTATCATTAGCAGCATTCTGTATGCGTCTATAAGCATTAAAAATTCCGTCTTACCGGTTTGATAAGCCGCCGTTGTTGATTCCAGAGTCTGTTGGGCTTGAGGTATAGAAGTATCTTTGTACAATTCAACTAAATTCCTGTTCGATTCGATTTTAACAAGCGCATCCTGAACGTCGTAAGAAACCATGTTCTTCATATTTGCATACTGTTCTTCTGCCGATTTAATATTTAACTCATTTTCTTCAACCTTGGATGTGAATTTTGACTGCGACCACGGCGCCAAAGGGATGCTTATTCCTATCATTGCCGACCAAAAATCGTTGCTGGTCCCGATCATATTTTTATACATCAGCCGCGCCATTATATCAGGATAATATTCAAGCTTGGATGCGTGAAGCTCCGACTTATTCATTTCAATATTGTAATTCATGGCTTTCAGTTCGTTTCTGCTTTCGTAAGAAAGATTACTTAACTGTTCGAAAGTCCATTTGGGTATGTCGGAATAAATTTCGGTTATGTCTTTTAAGTATGAGTTCACCGGTTTGTTTAAAAGTGTGTTTAACATTGCCACCACAGAAACTTTTTCCTTGTTAAGATTTATTCCTTCGTTAATCAATGTTGAAAGCTCTGTTTGTGCGCGTATAATATCGGGCTGTTTACCCATGCCTACCTGGTACTGCTTATTTGCTATTTCGATAAAGTTTCTAAGAAGTTCTTGATTTTCTTTGTTCAAAGAAATTTTTCTCTCCACCAAATAGTATTCATAATAAGCGGTTTTTACGTCTTTAATAATTTTTCTTTCCAAAGCTTTGAACTGCGATTGATACATACTTGCGTTATTTTCTGCCGCGTTTCCCATTGCAGATAACTTACCGGGAAAAGGGAACATCTGCTGAATCGAATAATCGGTTTCCATTCCATCTTTCAAAGGATTCGGAAAGGAACTGATCGGGGTTTGATAAAATTCAATACCAACTTGTGGCGGGTCCCACGAACTTACCTGGTTTACTCTTTGTCTTTGTGCCAGCGCATATTGGCTAGCAGACTTCAACTGGGGATTGTTCTGAAGCGCTTTGGCAACCAGGGTATCAAGATAAGTTTTTTGTGATTGTGCTTTAACGGTTCCTAAAAGGGTTAAGAAAACAAAAGCGAGGGTTAAGATTTTTCTCATAAATCTTCCTTAATAGTAGTTTATTTTTTCTTTACGAACATTTTAATAAAAGCGTTTGCCGCAATCAACAATAACACCACGTAACCTATCATCCATATTATAGAATTCGCATTCATAAATATTCTTTTGAGGAGACTATAAAGGAAATATTATGCCAACTATAAAAAATGTGTTATTGTGCGTAAAAAGAAGGCAGTATGGATTTATCACCGCGAAGGGTTTTAAGTTCTTTAAAGTATTTTAAAATTCTTTAAGACTGTAGAAGCAGAATAAGCTGTTATGCTGAGATGTAGAAAAATTTAGACCTTTCTTTCTAAATGGTAGTTCTCAATTTTACTATAAAGTGTAGGTAATGATATTCCCAGTATTTCTGCGGCTTTGGATTTATTCCATTTAGTATCGTTGAGTACATATTCGATGTGGCGTTTTTCAATTTCAGATAAACTCATTCTACCCGGGTGATAATCTTCTAGCGAACGGTTAGAACTTCTAATCATGATATTTTCTTTCAGCAATACATCGCCGTTTGTTAAAACAACTGCCTGCATAAGTGTATTCTCCAGCTCTCTAACGTTTCCAATCCAATCATAGCTTTTCAAATATTCCATCGCTTCATCCGGAATTTTGTTTACGCTTTTGTGCAGCTCGGCATTTATTTTATTCAAGAAATAAGTTACAAGAAGAGGGACATCTTCCTTTCTATCCCGCAGCGGAGGTAGCTCTAAACTCACAACCTTCAATCTAAAATACAAGTCTTCTCTAAATTTACCTTGCTTCACTAATGAGGTTAGATCTTTATTAGTCGCAGTTATAATTCTTGCCCTCATCGGGATTATACTTTCGCCGCCGACTCTTTCAAATTCTTTTTCCTGCAAAACCCGCAAAAGCTTCACTTGAAGGTTCGGCGACATTTCAGAAATTTCATCCAAGAAGACAGTTCCTTCACCGGCTAATTCAAACTTTCCCTTTTTTATTTTGTCGGCGCCGGTAAACGCACCTTTTTCATGCCCGAATAATTCACTCTCAAGTAAGGTCTCCGTTATAGCCGTACAATTTACCGCCACAAATGGATCGTCTTTCGTGATTCCGCCGTAATGAACTGATTTAGCTACAAGTTCTTTTCCAGTTCCGCTTTCACCCTGTATTAAAACTGTTACTCTATTTGCGGAAACCTGTCCAATCTTTTTATAAACTTCTCTCATTATTTGAGATTTACCGACGAGAGTGCTTTCAAAGCGGTTTGAACTTGTTTGATCGGAAATTATAGTTTCAATTTTCTCGCTAAGTTTTTTATTCTGCAATGCGCGTTTGATTGAAATTTTCAGTCTCTCAATTTCAATCGGCTTCTCTATAAAATCATAAGCGCCTTTTTGCATCGCTTGAACAGTTGTCAGCATATCATCATGCGCGGTAATAATGATCACGCGGATTTGCGGATCGTACTTCTGTAGTTCTTCCAGAACCTCAAGTCCATCCATTTGCGGCATACGCAAATCTGAAATTATCAGGTCGGGTTGTTCCTTCTTCGCGATGTCAATACCCATTCTTCCATTGGATGCCGAGAGCACACTGTAATTGAGCCGCGTAAGAAGGTTTGTTAGTGTTTCTCGAATTGAATCGTTGTCATCTATTACTAAAATTTTATCCATAGTTCTTTCCGATTTAATTTTTTCTCAAAGGCAGCACGATTTCAAAAATTGTCTCCCCCGGTTTTGAAGATACTAATTTAAGACTCCCTTTATGCCGCTCAATTATTTTTTGTGAGATCGATAAACCGAGTCCCGTACCGGAAACTTTTGTTGTAAAAAACGGCTCAAAAATTTTAGGTCCGTCTGAAACACCGTTTCCGCTATCCTTAATAAAAAGTTTTAGTTCGTTTGCGCCAATATTTTTTGCCGACGAAATTTCAATGCCGCCGCCGTCTTGCATTGCTTCAATAGAATTATCAATCATATTCAACAAAACTTGCTTGATCCTTTCGACGTCAATTTCAATCTGCTGATCACTTGTTTTGTTTACAACCGATATGTTTTGCAGTTCCGTTTTATTGTGAGTTTCCGACAAAATGTTTTCGATTATCTCTCTGATATTGGCAGTGGAATAATTCAGATCTACCTGGCGAGAAAATTGCAGAACTTCTTTTACAAGGTTATTCATTCTGTTTATTTCTTTCGAAATAATATTGAATGAATTGCGGTCCTCACTATTCAACTGCAGCGATTCGATCAGCATATCCGTGTTCAACTTAATGGAAGTTAACGGTGTTTTGATTTCATGCGCCAGTACGGCAGACATCTTACCCAGTGCCGCCAGTTTTTCAGATTGAGCTAATTGTTCCTCTAAAAGTTTTCTATTGGTGATGTCAAGCTCAACAAAAAGATAACCGGAAAATCCTTCCTTCCCTATCGTTACATGCGTAGCCGAAATCAGCAGATGTCTTTTCTTGCCGGAGGCATTCATTCTTTCAAACTCTCCGCTGAATCTTTCCATTTTATCCAGCGATGCTGTTAAATCGTTAAAATAGTTTTCATCGTTCAAAAACTGTAAGTTTTTAATCCTTTTCCCCAAGACTTCGTTTTTGC
Organism: Bacteroidota bacterium; assembly: GCA_021831685.1. Lineage (GTDB taxonomy): Bacteria > Bacteroidota > Ignavibacteria > Ignavibacteriales > Ignavibacteriaceae > FEN-1297. Next base: position 10,991 of record JAKBMG010000154.1, read on the forward strand.
TTTTCTTTACAAAATCACAAAACATGTTATTCGATTCGATAACCGCATATTCCGAATCAAGAATTGCAATTGCAACCGTTGCGTTCTCAAACGCATTTAGCAACAGTGAAATTCTGTTCTCCTTCAAATCGAGTTCGGCGGAGTTTCTTTGCAGGGTAACCGACATATGATTAAACGCTTCCGAAAGTTCTCCGATCTCATCATTTGACGAATACTCAATTTGAATTCCGTAATTACCTTTTCCTATTTCAACTACTTTTTCTTTTAGTCGGTTCAACGGATTCGATATTACCTGTAAGATTATGAATGTGATGCTAATGCTGACTATTATCCCGACAAAAAAACTAATTAGAAAATAACGGGTGAGATCCATCGTCGTTTCGATATTGAATATCAACCTGCCAAGAGGTATCTGAATTATCAGAATAATTATCGGAACGATGATTAACGAACTGAAAAACATTTTTCTCTTAATCGTAAAACTGTTTGCTTTGTTGAGTGCAGCGGGGAACATATTGTATTTACCGATCGCAATTGCAGTGAACAAAATTACTCCGACAAGAAATGCAAGAGGACTCATTTCAACTAGAAAATAGAACCCAACAATCCATGGTAGAAATAGACCAAAAATAAACGAAGTAAAATTTGTTATGATCATTCCCAACAGAAACAACAAAAGCTGAGAACGTGTTTGCTGGTTGGTTTCAGATTTTCTTTTCTTGTAAATCCAGTAAATATTTAAAAGGATTAGAAACAAATACCAGAATAAATACATCGGATATTTTTCATTGTAATGAGCTTCGAACATTCCGTGATGAGCATGGGACTCGTTTACCAGACTTCCCGACCATAATAGAATCAAAAGCAGCAATGAAGGCAAAAGTATCGATATAGTTCTAACCATGCCCATCTTTTGCGGCTTCGGAAAATTCCATGTAAAAAATGTTAGCGTGATAATAATTAACAATAGAAACGAGTGGCAGGAAATATCCAGCACGGTAACATCTTTATTGTACATGAAAAGAAAGTGTACACTGTGTGATATGAGATACGCCAACAGCAGTGTTAGCAGAAGAATAAACAATCTGCTCGCAACACTCACTATGTCCCTCGAATAAATAATAATAATTATTCCACTCGCGCTCAAAAAAGTTGCAAAAAGAAATAAAAGCTGTACGGGGTCGCTACCCATTGTTATTTACCATTTTTCGTTCTAAAATTTATTATAATCACCGCAATCAGCGGTGAATTTACAACGCCTCCTTGTCCCGCCTCGGCGGGATTAAACTTATAATTTTCGGAGAACATTTGCGCAGATTAAAAAAGGATAACCGTGCTCTCCATAAAAACAAAAAAAGCCCCGATTCATTCCGAATCGGGGCTTTTTTCTGTGAGCACGGGTGGGATCGAACCACCGACCCTCTGCTTAAAAGGCAGATGCTCTGCCCCTGAGCTACGTGCCCGCCAAAATTTCAATCTTTTTTAAATCCGCCTTAAACAGATTCATAAAATTGCGGGTGTAAATATAAGCCCTCCCTAATTAAAATCCAAAGCTGGAACATTTTCCGAAATGAATCGTTATCGTTTGAGAACCAGTATCAAAAGATCACATCAACCAATACTGAAAATCATTTTAATTAGCTATTTTTGGCTTGTCTAAAAAAATCTGAATTGCTCTCAATGAAAGACTCAAGAATATTAATTGCCGATGACGATGAAACACTATGTTATCTTCTAAAAGAGGAATTGGTAAACGAAGGTTACATTGTTGATGTTGTTTATGA